>CALGIK010000254.1 GCA_937915515.1 uncultured Clostridia bacterium | reverse complement strand
CTATAGCCATGCCATAACCGGGTACAATTATGACTTCCTTTGCGGTTTTAAGCATAGCCGCGGGATTTTCCTGCGTAGTTGTTTTTTGATCATTCTTTTTGCTAACCTCGATGGTTTTAGCTTGTTGCGGTTTTGACTGTTTAGCCGTATTCCCTAAAAGGATTGCGCCTAAACTACGGTTCATAGCTTTGCACATAATCTGAGTCAGCAATAACCCCGATGCGCCCACAATGCCGCCTACGGAAACCAAAAGCAAATCGTTTATGGCAAGTCCCGCAATAGCACCGGCAACGCCGCTTAAGCTGTTTAGGAGTGAGATTGTAATAGGCATATCTGCTCCGCCCACTCTGATTGTAAATACAAAACCAAACAAGCTGGAAAATAACGTGATAAGAGTGATTAAAACAGCAATAGTGCCATTTGCACCTTCTTTAGCCAATATGCAATATGCAACAACGGCAGCAATGGTAAGCACAATGCTCCCTATAGTCCAAAGTTGATGTGCTTTAAATACAATAGGCTTTTGGGGCAATATTTTGTGTAACTTCCCTGCGGCTACAAGACTGCCAATAAGAGTAATCATACCGACAGCAAGTGCAAGCGAAGCGGTAATTTTGCTGAATACATCAAAGCCGCTGCCAATCCCCGCCATAGCAAAACCGCCGACAAGAGCGCTGGCGGCTCCGCCAAGTCCGTTTAACAAAGCTACCATTTGAGGCATTTGTATCATTTTTACTTTTCTGGCAAAAACTAAGCCTATCAGTGTACCTAAAACGATACCGATATACAAAGTCCAAACTCCGTATATACTGTTGTAAACTATAGTCAAAGCAATAGCAAGCAGCATACAAACAGCACTAACCCTATTGCCGATTTTGCTTATGTTTACTTTGCTCATCATGGCTATACCTATCAGCACGCCAAAAGTAAGCACAACTGATGCAATTAGATAAACATATTCCTTAGTTGCGTCATTGTTAATAAAAGGCAGCCATATAATAAGCGCAACAACGCCTGCCGACACAATGCCTAACAACAAATATATCAACCCTTGATTTTTAGCCTTCTTTTTGGCAATCATAGCCAACATTCTGTCTGTTACATCAAAACCGCCGACGACGTTTATCATAGCAAGAGCAATCGCTAAAGAACCTAACACTATCGACAAGATAATGCTTTCCTTAAATAAAATAGCCGAAGTGGCTAATGCGCCCAAAACGGTGATACCCGAAAGGGCGTTCATACCCGACATAAGCGGAGTATGCAAAAGACTCGGTACGTTTTTTATAAGCAGATACCCCACAATAGTAGCTACTGCAAAAACTCCGACTAAAATAAGCTGATAATAAATTATATCTAATCCAAACATATTATTTTCCTTTATTTTGTATTCTTTTTATAAATTTTCTCCCGTTTAGAGCGGGAGAAAATCATTGTGTATTTATTTAAAAAAGGAGTTAAATCCCCATAGCTTCACGAGCGCCCTTGTGTACAATTTCGCCGTTAATAGTGACGAGAATACTTGCTACGATTTCGTCATTTTGATCCAATTCAATTTTACCGTCTTTGCTCAAAAACTTTAAAAGATTGTAGATATTGTTAGCAAACAACCATGTACTGCTTGTGGGCAATTGACCGGGTATATTCTTGATACCTTCGATAACCACACCGTGTTTTACGTCGCGAATGCCGGGAGAAGTAATTGCGCAGTTGCCTCCTTGGTCAATAGAAATATCGACTATAGCAGAACCGGGCTTCATAGCTTTTACCATTTCGTCAGTCAGCAACACCGGTGCTAATTGTCCTTGCAGTAATGCGGAGCAGAAAATAATATCTGCATTTTTAACTGTCTCAAGAATACTTTCGCGTTCCTTAACGAGCCATTCGTTAGAAAGCTTTTTAGCATGTTTTCCGTCAGGAGCAACAGCAATTTCCTTAGGTATACCTGTGTCAATGATTTTTGCGCCTAAAGAAGCAGCTTGTTCGTTAGCTTCGGGACGGATATCGGCGGAATATACTACAGCGCCCAATGATTTTGCGGTAGCAACGGCACGAAGTCCCGCAACGCCTGTACCGATAACAAATACGTTAGCAGGTTTGATTACGCCGACAGCGGAACCAATAAGCGGCAAAAACTTTGCGATATCGCTTGCGCCCATAAGCATGCCCTTGTAGCCTGCGCATGTACTCATTGAAGACAAAGCGTCCATAGACTGAGCGCGGCTGATACGTGGGATACCGTCAAGTGTAAGACCGATAATGCCTTTGTCCGCCATTGCTTTCACCATTTTGTGGTTAACAGGTGCGGCGGGATGAATAAAGGTAATAAGATATTGACCTTTATGCATCATATCGATTTCGTGCTTGTTTTTGGCTTGATTAAAAAGCGGTTCTTTAACTTTAAGAATAACATCGGACTTCTGATAAATTTCTTCGCAATCGCTGACTAAAGTTGCGCCTGAATTTTCGTAGTCTTTGTCTGCGTAAAAAGAGCCAAGTCCCGCTCCCTTTTCGAATAAAACAGTGTTGCCGTCTGCAACCATTTTTTTAACTGTTTCGGGAATTGCCGATACACGAGCTTCGTCGTGCATAATTTCTTTTGGGATACCTACTATCATGTTTTCCTCCTGATTGCGGCATTTGCCGTAGTAAAAATTATTTTTATCCGCTTTTAGCGGTTAGTCCTAAATTTAACTTTCTTCGTTTATGTCAATAGCTACATTATGATCGTTTTTTGTTACGCTTAATACTATATTTGTCTTAGTTTTTGATACTCCGGGAATACTTTTTATGGTATTTAAAACTCTTTCGAGCATAGCGGTGTTGTCGGTAATAACTTTTAACTGATAATCAAATTCCCCCGCCAAGTAAAAACATTCGGTGATATGATTGTTTGAAGCCACAGCTTTAATAAAAACGTCATTGTATTTAGGATGCTCAATAGCGACACTCATCAAAGCCATAACGTCCTTGCCTAACTTAGAAGGGTCAATAATGGCGGTGTACCCGGTAATTATCCCGTTGTTTTCAAGCTTTTTTATGCGTTCGATTGCTGCGGAGGGTGAAAGGTTAACCTTGTCCGCAATTTCTGAGGAATTAACTCTTGCATTTTTTATAAGCAACGTTAATATGTTTAAATCTATATTGTCCACTGTTTTCCTCACGCTAAAACTATTGTATCACTGACTTAAATAAATGTAAATCGTTTTTAATTGTATACAAAAATATTTTTTGTAAAGTTTACATTTTACCAAAAATTTTTTAGTAAAAACTTTTATTTATAATAAATTTGGCTTTATTTTACCTAATATACAAATTGATAATAATTTAGTTTTTCATTATAAAAACAACTTTTCAAAGACAAGCCTGTTTTGATTATGAATTTAATTATACGAAATATTTTATTGATAGCGCTTTACAAAAAAAAGAACTGAACTCATATATTTAAAAATTCCTTACAGAAAATCTTAAAATACTTAATAAAAAAAAGATATAACCTTTTTTGATTATATCCTATTGGCAGGGGAGACGCGATTCGAACACGCAACCGGCGGTTTTGGAGACCGCTGCTCTACCGTTGAGCCACTCCCCTATGTTTTTATTGCTCATTTGTTTTTATTGCTTAACTATTTTAGCATAAAGACCTTGTATCGTCAAGCAATCTAATCAAGAAAGCAGTGGTAAGCCCAC
>CALGIK010000253.1 GCA_937915515.1 uncultured Clostridia bacterium | reverse complement strand
ATCAAACATTTTCGATAACGGCAGACGAATACGGTCAAAACATAATCACTTGCGATTCGCTTAGCGACGGCGACACAGTGAGTTTAATACTTTCGGCAACCGTCAACGGTACAAAGGTATATAAGCAATTCAATTTGTTATATAAAAACTGACACAAAAATGAACAATAAAAAAAGATTGTTATCAAGTATAATTGCATTGTTTCTCTCCTTAATGCTTATTGTAGGAGTGGCTTTTGCATGGTTTACATATGCCTTCAACAGAAACAACGAATATTTTTTATACACAGGAGCAGCTGATATAATAGCAGAGGCTTATATGGGGCTTGATGACGATTTTGACGGTATTTTAAACGAAACGACAGAAGATATTTCTACACGACAAGGTGTTTTGACAAATTTGTATATTCCGCTTACGCAAGCGCTAAATAATAATGTGCACCCTCTAACAAATCATCCGTCATATTTTAGCGATATATACGCAGGAAAAAGTCTTACATATAAAATCGTTATGGCAAACAACGGAAAAAGGAATGTATCGGTTGATTTAAGTTTTGGCTCGATGCAAAAAGATTTTTTTGAAGTTTTAGTAGCTTATCTTAATATGGAAGAGCCTTCTCTTACTGACGACATTATGCTTGAGTATTATTCAACTAATACCGCAAGGTTATTATTCAGCATAACTTCCTTAAACTACACTCTTTACGAAAAAGGTGAGGGATTAAACAATTTGGAGCAAGGGTATAATACGGTTATATCAACAAAAAAATATACGGCCGAAAAATTCCTTTGGCAATACATAAAAGGTCAAAGTTTTATGGGAGAAAATATTAACAGCGGACAAAATTATGATACTAACAGTCTTGTAATTTTGCCTCCGGATAATCTGATAGAAATTAACTTTGCTCTTTCCTGCTCTCAAGATTCAAACAGCATTGCGCAATATATTTTAAATGCTACCGATTATTCGTTAGAGGGACTTTACTATGATGCTTTTATTAAAAAATATCCGCAAGTCTTAACGGCTTTCGGGCAACAAAGCATAAAAAACGCTATAGACTCTATCGTAGACGCCGAACGTATTTTTATTTACAGCAACGAGGAGGAAAGCAGCGAATTTTTTTCGGGCAAAATGGAGTTTGAAATACCTTATATCAAACTAAGGGGGAGCGTTTTACCCGAGTAGTATTTGATTATGAAGCAATACAAAAAAAGATTATTTTACAGTATAATTATGTTGATATTAGCGTTTTTGCTTGCCGTAGGCGGCATTTTTGCATGGTTTTTGCATAGCAAGGTGTCTAAGGTTGACGGATTTGTGTTAGATATTATCAATTTAACAGGCAGCATAAGCGATGTCATTGATATAAATTCTTCAATCGGACAGACAGAAAATCCTGCTTCTTTCTATCCGGGAGAAGAAATATCCGAAAAATTGACATTAATAAACCGAACCGACAGATGGATGAAAATAAACTTAAAAATTGCCGCAGTGGGCATTAAATATAACGCCGAAAATAACCTACAATTAGTTGACCCTGTAATTATGACAGAGGGTGAAGAAGCAGCACCTTATTTAGGTAATGAGTTAAATTTGTCAGACTTTGTTTTGCCTGTAACAAATGCTACTAAGCTTATTGTTTACCCTTTAATTGAAAAACCATTAACATATTCCCAATTTGATTATATTACTGTTGCGCATTTGGCTACAGAACAGCAAAAAAACAACAGCGAATTTAATATGGTGCCGACAGAGCAGATAGCAGGTCTTACCGTTTATTCAACCGTAAGCAGGAGTTTTTCTGTCAATTCAACTGTATTTGCTTACATGACAACAGAGGGAGATATTTATTTAAAAGGCGGATATAATTTTGATTTAGGGCTGCTTGTTTATTTTGACCCCTTTGCTTACTCACTCGCCGCATATACTGATACAAACAACAATTTAGTAACGATAAAGGAAAAATCATCTAACCCATTTTTCAATCAAAACGTCAGACTCGTTTTGGGAGCTGATTTAACTTCTGTAATAGAGGACGATTTACCTAACATATGATTAATCATTATTTTAAAAAAAAATACGGACAAAACTTTTTAAGCGATGTTAGCTTGCTTTCGGCAATTGCTGATGATGCTCAAATTACCAAAAACGATGTTGTGCTCGAAATCGGCGCAGGCGCAGGCGCATTAACAGCAGAGTTGGCTAAGCGTGCAAAAAAAGTTGTTTCTTACGAAATTGACAAGGATTTAATGACGGTTTTAACGCAAAATTTGCGTGATTTTGATAACATAGAATTAGTTTATCAAGATATTATGCAGTCGGATTTAAACGAAATTGAGTCAAAGTTAGGCGACAACTATATTGTTGCGGCAAATTTGCCTTATTATATATCAACTCCAGTTGTTATGCGTTTTGTCGAAGAAGCAAAAAAAATTAAAAGCCTGACGTTGACCTTACAAAAAGAAGTAGGCGAAAGACTTGCCGCAAAGGAAGGCACAAGCGATTACGGCACAATTACCGTTATGCTGAGTGCCGTGGCGGATGTAAAAATCACACGCTATATTGACAGAACATTTTTTTATCCGGAGCCTAACGTCGACAGCGTAGTGATAAAAGCCGATTTTGTCGGCAACAAATATGATATAAAAAACTTTGACATTTTTAGACTGTTGGTCAAAAACGCTTTTAATATGCGACGAAAAACATTGGTAAACAATTTAATGGCTTCGTACAAAATAAGCCGCGAAAAAGCCGAAAACTTTTTGAAAGAATTTAACATTCAACCTCTATTCAGGGGAGAAGAGCTTTCGCCAAAACAATATGCGCTACTCAGTAATAATATAGATTTATTAAAAACACCTTAATTGATAAACACAAAAAAAGGACAAACACCGTTTATCCATTTTTGTTATGTTTAAAAATCAGTTGTTTATTGATTGTTAACGTAATATTAATCTTGGTATAATAAAACTTAGTTAAAAATATCAAAACTCGTCAAGCATTTGAGCAAGCATTATATACAAAGCCGTTTTTTGTTCATCGTCAAAGTAAACGGTAAGTAAATGCGCTGCAAAAAATTCCAAAGCTTTAATTTGCGCTAAATTAAAACCTTTTTGGTTAAGTATATCGTCCAAAAAATTTTTTGGCGCATCGGACAACCAAAAAATGCCGCCGTTTTTTATTTTAAATAGCCTGTCTTTTATTTGACACACTCTTTGAGCGGCGTTAAGGCGCAGCAAAGCGTAATCTGCTCTTATATCGCCTACGATAATTCCCTTTTCGTTTGGATTGTCAAATTTAAAGGAAGTTGTTTGTTCCTCATAATAAATGTTGTCAAAATGCAGATTGTAATGAACAATTCCTTTATAACAATTTGTGTTTGCCGAAATATCTTTAGCTAAATTTTTTACCTTAGACGTTTTTTTGTTAAAATCATCTTCGCTTCCCTTATAATAAGGTCTTATTTGTTTAAAAATACCTTCATCATAATCAAATTTATAAAAAGGTATATCTGACAAATCAATTTTAACACTATTTAACTTAATTAAAAATTCGACAAGCTGAGCATAAATAAAACTCAAATTGCCTTCGGGCAAAGGGTAATAATTGATTATTTCGGACAAGGTTTTTTGCGGCAGAAATTCCTCACAAATACTTTCGGCTGTACAACCGTAAAAAGAAGGTATAAGCTCTGCCGCTTGACTTTTAGAAACAGCTTTAAGCCAATCTGCAACACCCTTTATTTTACCTTTTTTAATTACCGTATTGTTTTCCCTTATTACGCTTAAATAACGCTGCGACTTAAATTGCGTTTTTGCTAAAGCATAAGTATTTAATGCTCCGCTGTCCCGCCATTCCTTTATCAGTTTTGCTTTAAAGGGCGTGTTTTAGCGTAAAAATCTATCGCGGAAGAAAGCTGATATTCGCCTTTAACCTTACAGTAGTCTTTGTATAAAGCGGTTTTGAGTAAATTTGGGTCGGCAAAAAAATATAAACCCATTAAAGCAAGGTCAGTATCAACGCTTGTTTCAGGTTTATCAATAAGTTTTGTTATTATCCCTTTTGAGTCTGTTTGCGCCATACACCAACGATTAGAGGTTTTTGGGTCGACTTTACATACTCCCAACCAATCACATAAAAAATCCTCATGACAAAAATTAAAATCACAGTCGGTATCGCCTAATAACAAAAGCGTAGGCAGATAAATATTTTCTTTTGCGGCGCTAAAAGCCGTTAATGGTCCGTTTGCTTCCTGTTGTACGACTACATTTATGTTTATATTTTTATAGGCTTTTTTAGCAAAATCTTCAATTAAGGACTTATTTGAGGTATTAGCTACAAAGGTTACATCGTTACACCCCAAATTTATTAGGCTTGTAAGCAGATTAAACACAGCAGGTTTATTAAACAAGCTTATCAATCCTTTTGGTAATGCATAAGAAATAGGCATAAGCCGTGTCGACTTGCCTGCCATTAATACTACAGTTTGAAAATTAACTTGTTTATTTTTCATATTGTTGCTTGTCATCGTTTTTAGCGTTAAAAGACGAGAAAAATCTTATTAAAGAAAAACCGTCGCATTTTTTATTGTCATTATTTTTTTTAATCTGATTGTTTAAACATTCCAATGCGGTCAAAAAGAACATGAGCTGTCTTTGCTTATTGTCACTGTGTAAAGGTATCATACTGATAAACAAGAGCCCTTCAATTAGTTCGATATCGTCAATATCAAAACCGAGTTTAGTAAGCAAATCATCAAATATGCGGTAATCGGGTAATCGTGAAGAATAAAAGCTGTACTTAAAAGTAGCTGCTCCCGATTGATTTATGTCAAATAAATCATTTGTAATAAAGTCAAAAAGACCGTGATAGTTGTGACGTATTTTAGCTACGTCATAACGTACATCGCCGTAAATTGTTTCGCCCCCAAAATCTCCCCGAGGGTCGATAAATTTAAAGGTGCAGCTTTTTGGTGCGTACAGAATGTTTCCAAAGCACATGTCGCCGTGCAAAACTCCGCAATAATTGACGCTGGTTTGTGACAAATTTTTAATACGGTCAGCAAGAATAACGCGGCATTCATTATAGCCGAACAATAAGTTGCCGTTGACGCATACGGATTTAAGATTTAATAAATCCTGTCTTTCCCAAGCGGCGGTGCGTTCGTCTGTTTTGGTTTCGTAAATCTTAGCTGAGCGTGTAATTATATCAAAATCCGTCGGCTTTTCGTAATCCCATATCTGTTTAGCGCATGTCAGCAAATTTTCAAAAATATAGCGCCAAGACTCGTTAGAGATATCGTAATAGGTAAAATATTCCGCAAGGCTGAGATATTCCAGATATTCCATCTTGTAGCCGTAGCCTTCGCCTTCCACACGCCCTAAGTAATGCGGACAAAAATGCGCCAAGGGCGTTTTGGCAATTTGTTCGAGCCAATTCATCTCGCTTAACAGTTTTTTTTGTGTGCTGCGTTTGGTTATAACTCCAAAATTGTCCATATTAAAACTGTTAAAGCAGCGTCCGTTGATGTTTTGCCGCATAGCTTTAACATAGCTTTCGAGGTCTTTTGCGTTATACCAGTTGGATAAAGCGACGCATTTAAGCTTTATACTGTTGTTATAGTGATTTATGAGCCGCCAAAAGCTCCACTTGCTTTTCCCCGGCAGCAGCATCATCTTTGCCAAAGCGTATTTTAAAATAACTGTGTCTTTAAAAAAACAGACGCCGCCAAAAGATTTTTCTTTAACATTTTCTTCTTCGGGATAAATGCCTTTTAGGGTTTCGTCTTCATTTATCAAAACGGGATTTGTCCCTTCAGTGCTGTTTATATATCCGATAAAGCTGTTTGAATAATCAAAGTCCAAGTCGCACGAAACGCTGCCCGATATCATTAAAGTTGGTTTT
>CALGIK010000252.1 GCA_937915515.1 uncultured Clostridia bacterium | reverse complement strand
AGAGATTTGATACAAAAAACGCAAAATTTTTTGAAAAAGACGATATTTTTGCTTATATTTCGATGCTTATTGTTGTGTTATTATTGTTTTTCAATTTTGTATGGACAAAGCCAAGCGGACAGCTAAGTGTTGTGGAGGTTTATCACGATAATATTTTGATATACGCTTTTGATTACAACACGAATACGGGAAAGATTAAAAACAGTAGCTTTAGTGACAGGATAAAAACCGAACAAAAAGAAGGGAGTTTTATTGTCACCGTTTTTGTCGATTTGCAAAAGACACATTTTAACAAAATAGAATTTAAAAACAATACTGTCCGCATATATGAAGCAAACTGTCCTAACGGCGATTGCAAAAAGGCAATTTGCGTTATCGAAAAACCAAACGATATTATCTTATGTATTCCCCCTAAACTTAAAATAGTCGGTGTGGGCGCAGGCAATTTGGAGGTAAGCTGATGAAAAATAAAAATAGTTCTGCAAAGATGCTATCTCTTCTTTCGCTTTTTTCGGCTTTAAGCCTTATTATGTTTTTGGTTGAAAGCCTTTTTCCCTCAATCTTAATACCCGGCGCTAAAATTGGTTTAGGCAATATTTTCGTCCTTATTACGCTATTAACCTTAGGTCAATGGCAGGCTTATACAGTAGCCATAATAAAATCCGTTTTAGGCAGTTTTATCAGCGGAAACTTAAGCACACTGCTTTTTAGTTTATCGGCTAGCTTAGTAAGCGTAACGGTTGCAATCCTCCTGTTTTCTGTATTGAAAGCACGTTTAAGCATAGTAGCGGTAAGCGTAGTATCTGCCGTCGCTCATAATGTTACGCAAAATGCCGTTTATGCTCTTGTGACAAACAGCAGCCTTGTTTTTTCGTATTTGCCTTATCTTACGATATTGGGCGTAATAAGCGGAGCAATTGTAGGCGTAACCGTTGTCATCATTATTAGAGTTTTGCCTGATAAACTTTTGCAGATGACAAATTAAACTAAAGGGACTAAAACATAAAATTATTAAAAGTATAAAAAAAAGGCTGTCCGTATAAAAACGAGACAGCCTTAAAAATTTGTTTATTTTATTAGTGAGTCAATAAGAAGGTTGCTGTAAATAAGAGACCGATAACAACCGAGAGCCAATTAATTTCCTTAATTCTACCTGTAAACAGCTTAATTAAAACGTGAGCAATTATACCTAAAGCAATACCGTAACTGATATTGTATGTGAAAGGCATCATAGCAAGAGTTAAAAAGGCAGGTACTGCAACGGCTGGGTCTGTCCATTCGATTTCTTTAACGCCGTTCATCATTAATACGCCTACGTAAATGAGCGCTGCTGCTGTAGCAACATTGGGTATAAGCTGAGCAATGGGGCTCAAAAACATAGCAATTAAGAAGCCTATTGAAACAACGATACTGGTAAGACCAGTCCTTCCGCCTTCGGCAATGCCGGCTGAAGATTCGACATAAGTGGTGACGGTAGATGTACCGGCAATTGCGCCGGTGCAGGTTGCGATAGCGTCTGCAAGCATAGCCTTGTCCATATTGGGGACGTTGCCGTCTTTATCGAGCATGTTTCCGCGTGCGCATGCGCCGTAAAGAGTACCGATAGTATCAAACATATCAACCATGCAAAATGCTAAAGAGGTGGTTATAATAACAAGTATTAAATTGCCCGTTCCGTGAGCTTGGGCGTATGCGCTAAAATCAAAACCTTCGGTAAATACTTTACCTACAGCCTCTCTGCCCCATTCGCCAAATGCGGTAAAGGGATTGAAAGAGAGGCTTAATGGTGCATAGTTTTCAACATACGATGTGCAACCTTTAACAAAAGTACTGCTTGATTGTGCGTAACCAAGAAAATAATTCATATTTCCAGTAATCACAGAATCAAATTGATGGGTTGTTTCGTTTAGAGTATAAGCTATTGTATAATTTTCTGCAGTATAAAAACCATTAACAGTTAAGCCTAGCAGATAATATAAACCTGCGCCTATTACGATTCCCCAAAGTATGCTTCCTCTGACCTTTAGTTTTGATAAAACCGCAATACCGATAAAGGTAATAAAGGTAACAAGTATAGGCATAATGCTTGTCCAAGTGGCAGTTCCGCTGAATACGTTTAAGCTGACTAAACTTACCAAAGTGGAAGTATTAAGCACTACTATACCTGCGTTTTGCAAACCGATAAAGGCAATAAACAAACCGATACCGGCGGGTATTGCAACACGCACCGCTTTAGGGATAGCTTCGAATATCTTTTTACGAAGTCCTGTAACTGTCAAAATAACAAAGACGATACCGTCAATTAATACAAGCACCAATGTGTTGGCATAGGACAAGCCTAATCCGATACATATTGCATACACAAAGAAAGCGTTTAAGCCCATTCCGCTTGCTTGAGCTAAAGGCATATTTGATAAAAGACCTATAAGTACTGTGCCAATAATAGCCGACAAGGCTGTAGCTATATAAATTGCGCCGTAACTAACGCCTAAAACATTTGTTCCGTCGCCGAAAGGATTGCTGAACATCCCTGCGTTTACCATCAATATGTAAACCATAGTCATAAAGGTTGTGATACCGGCAAATACTTCGATACGTACCGTAGTGCCGTTTTCCTTCAGCTTAAAGGTCCTATCCAGCCAGCCTCTCTTGGCGGCGGCTTCACCGCCTACATTTTCGGCAGTAGTTTTGTTGTCTTTCTGATTCATTTTTTACCTCCGTAATTTATTTTTAATTAAATTCCCCCGCCGAAAAAGACGGGGAAAATTTCATTTAAATGTCAGCCTGCGGCTATAAAGGACATATATGTGTATTTGTTTTTCATAATGCTTTTCATAAGTAACCTCAAAAAAAATACGCATTCATTATATATCATACAATAAGGTACGTCAACTTTTTTGCCATCCTTTTATATTTATTTTAACTTTTTTAACACGTTATTATTAACTGATTTTTACATTTGTGCATAATGAAGTAACAAAAAACGGCAAAAACTTTGGCTTATGCCGTTTGTAAACTTACAACAAAGGAATTGTCGCTAAGTAGATAATGTCTTTTCGTTTTGCTGCGTCACCTTCGGCAAGCACAAACGCCTTTTTATAAACAATACCGCCTGCGTCTAAGACTAATTTTTCCAACCCCGATAAGCTTGCGCCGGTGCTTACTACGTCGTCGATTATACCTACTTTTTTGCCTTTAATGAGCTGTGCGTCGTGACGGGACAAATACATATGCTGCTCTATGCCGGTGGTGATACTCGATTCGATTAATACGTCGATTCCGTCCTGCATATAAAGTTTTTTTGATTTGCGTGCTACCGCATAATAGGGCATATTGAGGTTGTCAGCCATACAGTGCGTCAATTGAAGTCCCTTTGACTCCGCCGTAATTAAAACCTCGCAATCGCTAACCAGCTTAGCTAGTTCTCTTGCGCAATGACGGGTCAATAAGACGTTGCCGTGCAAGTTTAAAAATGCAATTTTTACTCCGCTGGGCAAAGGCAAAATAGGCAAGTAAGTTTTGCAGCCTTTTATATCTACTTCCAAAGTTTTTTCGTTCATTTTTCCTCCGTACTTACGTCGATATTTTACATCTAATTGGTTTAAGTGTCAAACACAAACCCTTTAAAAACAATAAAACTTTTTATTCAATTATCAAAAATGAAAAAAAATAAAAAGTTTTGCTAAAAGGCTAAACAAAATGATAATTTTATGATAAAATAAATTCCAAAGGGAGAGTATATGCAGTATTTAAAAACCGAAGTAAGACAGCGCATATTGGCGGCGGCGGAGCAGGAATTTAAACAAAACGGCTACATGAATGCTTCAATTCGCACAATTGCAGATGCGGCAGGTATCTCACTGGGCAACATTTACCGTTATTTTAACAATAAGGAAGCTCTTTTTTGCGCAGTAATAGAGCCGCTTATGACGGAAATTTCCGCAAAAATTGAGGAAATTTTTGTTGTTACCGCCGATACTAAAATAGTAGCCGATTCCGTAGTGGATTTTCTTTGGGCAAACGCAGACAAGTTGGCAATAATTCAGCAGGGCAACAACTATAATTTTGAAAGTTTTAAGAGGATGCTGACAGATTTGACGGAACGTACAATCGAAAAACTTTTTACGGGTTTTCCCTTGATGCAGTCAAAAATCAAAAATCCCGATTTTACATATGTTATATCCTCAAGCTTTTTGCATGCGTTAAATTTGGTAGCTTTTAAAGGCAGTAAAGAGGAGCAAAAGCGCAACGTTAAGGAGCTTGTAACCTTCTTTTTTGAAGACCCCGATTATCGCTTTAGAGATTATTAAGGAAGGTTATACGTATATCGACCGTCTGAGCGTGATTAAAAACCGCTCGACGGTTTTTTTATTTGCTGAAAAATAATTAATGAATAAAAAACATTTTGTTATAACACACTAACAAAAAATAGAAGGGGTATATTGTTATGAAAGATTTTGATGAAAAAGGTGTCGAGAATAACGAAAACTCAGATCAAAATTGGAATGCCGCTTTTTCCGAAACAGGCAGTCCCGCACCTAATATGGGGCCGCATCTTCCTTATGGAAACGAGACCACACGTAAAGCAAGCAACGCCGGTATATGGCTGTTGACTTTTCTTATTTTGGGTGTTTTTGTATTTTTGATTATTTGGGCGGGCAACAGCGGAGATACGACGGTTTACGGTTCGGTAAACGGAGAACAAAGTTACCGTTACGGCACCAGCAACGAACTAAAACTTTCAGTTGGCAACGTATATGCCGCTCAAGGCAGAGAGGTAGTTTGGTACGTTGACGGCGAAGAAGTCCAGCGTGAAAAATACGGCAGTCAAAATGCGCTTAATTTTAATATGGCTGATTACGAAGTGGGACCGCACGAAGTAACGGTTAAGGTAGGCGACAGCGAAGTAGGCAAAATAAACATTTCGGTTGAAAAACCTTTGCTTTCGGTCACAGCTCCCACGCACGAAATTTATTATGGCGACGAATTGCCAAAATTCAACGCTCAAGCAACGGGTTGGGTAGATAAAGATACTCCTCAAAGCTTAGGTTTTGACGGCTCTATAAATTTTAGCCGCACAGGCAGCTTGTCTGTGGGCGAATATCCTCTCGAATGGAACGGTTTCGAAAACGAGAAATACGAAGTATCTTCTTCCTCGGGCAGTCTAAAAATATTACCCCGCAAAATCACCTTTGCGCCCTGCCAGTTTGCAAAAGTATATGACGGTACAACAAAAGCTGACTCTTCACAGCTTAAACTTATGGGAGTAGTGGGCAGCGATAAGGTTGAGGTAAATGCCAAGGTGGAATTTGAAGATAAAAACGCCGCAAACAATAAACGGGTAATAATTACAGATTGCGAATTAGTGGGAAATAATAAGGATAATTATATTATAGATTACAAAAACGTTAATTTGGTAGGCACAATCACTCCTTTAAACGTAAGGGTTAAAAAGATTGTAGCTAACGATAAAGTTTATGATGGTACAACCACGGTTACATTTTCGTCATCGGGCGATTTAGAAGGGGTATTAAGCAGCGACCAAGTAAATATAGGCGGGATATGCGCAAGGTTTGAAGATGCTTGGCGGGGATATAAAAAACGCGTTTTAATAGACAAAATAACATTAGTAGGCAATGATAGTTCTAACTATAACGTAATTTGTGACCCGATAAACGCAAGCATAGTGGGTAAACACACTTTGGCAGTGCCAAGCAATTAATTTAATAAAAGAACGATTATCGTAGTCAACGAAAACAAAATTTTATAAAAATAAACGTAAAAAAGCGGAATTAATAGTAACTCCGCTTTTTATTTAATCGATTAAAAGATTATTTTGTGCCGAAAATTCTGTCGCCGGCGTCGCCGAGACCGGGCAAGATATAACCGTTTTCGTTTAAACAGCGGTCCTTTTGAGCAATATATATCTGAACATCGGGATGCGCTTTTTCGACGGTTTCTATCCCTGTCGGTGCGGCGATAATGTTCATAAGTTTTATTTTGGTACAGCCTTGTTTTTTAAGCAAATCGATAGCGGCAACTGCGCTTCCGCCTGTGGCAAGCATAGGGTCTACGATAATGCATATTTTGTCGGCAATTCCGTCGGGCAGTTTGCAGTAATATTCTTTCGGTTTAAGAGTTTCGTGGTCACGGTAAAGTCCGATATGACCTACTTTTGCGGTAGGCAGCAATGTATGTATGCCGTTAACCATACCCAGCCCCGCCCGTAAAATTGGAATAATAGCAACGCTGTTTTCGACAGCTACGGTTTGCATTGTTTTTTCGAGCGGCGTCTCCACTTCGATTTCCTTTGTGGGGATATCGTTTAACGCTTCAAAAGCCATCAGGGTGGTAATTTCCTCTACTAATTCCCTAAACTGATTTGCATGCGTGTTTACGTCACGCAAAAGGGCAACTTTATGTTTTATCAACGGATGGTCCAAAATAAATACACTCATTTGTATATCTCCTTTTGTATTACTTTAAAACATAATCCTCTCGTTGGCAAGTATTTGTCAAAATAAAACAAAAAAATTTTGATAATTTGACGAAAATTGTTGAATTTTTTTTTGTTTCCTTTTATAATGGGGAAAGCATACCATATTAGTATCGGTTTTTTAGGAGGTATATATGTTAAAAACAAATATTGACCGAGTGGTTATGCAGTCGGTTATGGGCAAAGTGCACAATCCGACGGTGCGTAAAACTGTACAGCGTTTTACGGCGGAAGGTAAAGCGGTTGCTTTTCCGACGGTAGGCGGTATCTGCTATAACGTGACGGTAGGTGACAGCGTTTTTGGTTGGGCAGGAGACCATATTGAGCCTGACGTATCTTTACGCAACACCGACGAGCAGGAAAATGATGCTCTCAATTTTTTATCCTGTATCGGCAACGAGGCAACGGTAATTTCCGGCGATGCAAAAGGCAAAAAAGGTTTTGTTACCGGCATGCACGGCGGAATTCAACACACCATAGTCTGGTTTGACCAACAAACAAAACAACAGCTTTGTCCCGAAGACAAGGTTTTAATAAAAGGCTGGGGACAAGGACTTGCGCTAACAGATTACCCAGATATTAGGGTACTCAACATTGACCCGCTGCTTTTTAACAAATTGCCTATCGAACAAAAAGACGGCAAACTCATTATTGAAGTGGCGGCAATAGTACCCGCTCACTTTATGGGCAGCGGCATAGGCAGCGACGATGCGGCAACCGGCGATTAC
>CALGIK010000251.1 GCA_937915515.1 uncultured Clostridia bacterium | reverse complement strand
CTATTGACATAGATTTATCAAAATTTGCATTTTTACTAAATAAATCTTTCTTAAATAAGAGGTTTATGCAAAGATTAAATTTTAATAGATAAAATATTACCTAATGCCTTAAATCGGTTGACAAACGGGCAAAAAACAGCCATAATATCAACGGTCAAAATTAGACAAAAAACTATATTCTTTTATATTTATACGGGGGAAACAAAATGAGTACAATTTGTCAAATTCCTTTTACGGAAACGGAAGAACAACGCAAAAAACTGCAAGAGATTATTGCGGCTCACAAAGACGTTAAGGGCGCAATTATGCCTGTTTTACAGCAAGCGCAAGGCGTTTACGGATATTTGCCCATAGAGGTTGTTAAGCGTATAGCCGAAGGCTTAGACGTATCAATGGAAGAAATATACGGCGTAATCACCTTTTATTCTCAATTTTGTCTGTATCCTAAAGGAAAATACAATGTTTCCGTGTGTTTAGGCACTGCTTGCTATGTAAAAGGAAGCGGCGACGTTATGGAAAAAATTAAGCAAGTTTTAGGCATTAAGGAAGGGGAAATTACCGATGACGGTATTTTTTCACTTGAAGCTACCCGCTGCATAGGCTGCTGCGGTCTTGCCCCCGTTTTGACTGTAAACGGCGAAGTATACGGAAAAGTCACGGTCAATCAAGTTGAGTCCATACTTAACAAGTATAAAGAAAACAGGTAACATATGAAACTGAGAGAGGTATCAAAGATATTAAACGCTAAGGTCTTGTGCGGCGAAGAATATCTTGACACGGAAGTTTTAGCCGCTTGCGGAAGCGATATGATGTCCGACGTATTAGCTTACGTTAGGGACCAATCCATTCTCTTGACAGGTCTGGTAAATCCGCAGGCAGTACGCACCGTCATTATGATGGATATGAAGTGTATTTGCTTTGTGCGGGGTAAAATGCCGGACAATAAGATATTGGATATTGCACGTGACAACAATATTGTTGTTATGTCCACAAACGAAAGGCTTTACACCGCTTGCGGAAAGTTATATCAAAACGGTTTGGTGGGCGGGGGAAACTAACCTTGGCTGATATCGTTTGGACTTTCGAAGTGCTCGCAAACAATTTTGAACTGGCAGGCAGCGCCTCTCAACTGGCTAAATCACGGCTAAAACAATTAGGTTTACCGGCGGAACTTATTCGCAGAGTTATTATTTCGATGTACGAAGGCGAAATTAATATGGTTATTCACGCCGACGGCGGCGCAGCGACGCTTACGGTCACTCCGACGGAAATAATAGTCGTTTTAAAGGATACGGGAAAGGGCATCGAAAATGTAGAGCTTGCTTTAAAGGAAGGGTATTCGACGGCGGACAGTCAGATAAGAGAGTTGGGTTTTGGCGCAGGCATGGGACTGCCCAATATGAAAAAATACAGCGACAATATGGTTATCGATACCGCAGTCAACGTAGGCACTACTATCACGATGACCTTTAGATTAAATAAAAATGACGGAGCAAAAATCACAAAATTTTAGGGCGATAAGTTTGGACACAAACAAATGTATCGGTTGTATAAACTGTATGCGTAAGTGTCCGATAGGCGCCATAAGGGTGCGAGAAAGCAAGGCAAGCATTGATTACACCAAATGTATTTCCTGCGGCAATTGCGTCAGGGCTTGTCCTACCCATGCTATTTATGCACAATACGACACCTACGAAGTACTCAAAGACTACAAATTTAATGTTGCTCTGTTGCCCTCCGGTCTTTACGGGCAATTTCCTCATATATACAGTCCTCAATTGATACTCAACAGCTTAAAAAATATCGGCTTTGACTATGTTTTTGAGGTAGCGCGTGCAAGCGATG
>CALGIK010000250.1 GCA_937915515.1 uncultured Clostridia bacterium | reverse complement strand
CTCTTCGCCGCGTTGTTTGGCTTCGTAAACGGCATTTTTGCCTTCTATATTCATAAATTTTCTCCCGTAATTTCGTTTATGCTGAGTATTTTTTTGAGCCTTTCCTCTTGACCCGTAAGATATAAAAAACCTAAAACAGCTTCGTATCCGCTGGCTTTTTTGTAATCGGATAACTCTGCGTTCTTTGCGGAGGAATGTGAGTGTGCGTTGCGGGCACGCCTGTAAATTTCCTTTTCGGTATCGTCTAAAAGGGGCAAGACAAAATCCGATAAAAGACTTTGATTGACTGCCGATACTACTTTACCTGCCGTTGTGTGAAGCTGTCCCGCTTTGGCGTCACTTATAAGCACCAACGATTGTCTGACATAAAGCGTGTGCACAGCATCTCCGACATAAGCTAAGACAAGAGGATTAAGCGCCTTTGCCTGATTAACGCTTAAATTAAATTTTTCCATTGTTTTGTTATTTTAACACAAAAAATCAAACTTATCAACAGTTTTGTCAAAAGCAGAATGCTGTATTAAATTGCAAACTATGCATTTTTTAATAAAAAAACTTATATTTTTGTGTTGTTTGTGTGAAACCTTTTGAAAATTATTGCACAATTTGACAAAAAAAGATAGAATATTGTTAAATATAACTTTTTAGGGTATAAATATGAAAACATTAGTAAAAATCTCGCTGTGTCTATTGCTGTTAGCGCTGATTTTTGTTGTTTTTAGCGCCTGCTCTTATGAAGGAAATGTGACTATCTTTGCCGATATCTTCGAGTACAAAAAAGGTGTTTATAAGCTATCCGTTGACAGTGACGTTGAAAGTATCTCTTTTGAAAAATATATTAGCGTTGCAGGTAATTCTGTTTGGAAAATTTATAAGGATTTTGATTTATCGCAAGAAATTGTAAACAAAACAGTAAGTTTAGATAAAGGCGAAAATATTTTTTACGTTGGTGTTTTTAATCAGAACGACAGCGCCGTATATGCTTTTGAAATTTATAGGAGATGTCTTTACGAGGTTTGTTTTTACGAGTTAAAAACTATCGTTTTGGTTGGGGAAGGCAATTTGGTTAGTTGCCCCGATGTTGTTCCCAATAAAAAAGGTTATGAATTTGTCTGTTGGGATTTTGATTTTGAAAAAAGTATAACAAGCGACACCGTTATTAACGCATTATGGCAACCAAAAACGTATACAATCCAATTAAACGCTCAGGGCGGAGAAATTGAAAATTCACTGATATTTATAGATTACGACAATCCGTTAGTTTTGCCTACACCTTTAAAAAACGGCTATTTATTTGAAGGCTGGTATTGTGACGAAATAAAACAGCAAGACGGAATTTGGCAAAATGAGCAAGATGCTGTATTTGTAGCTAATTGGGAGCCGATAAAATATTCTATTAATTACAACCTTGACGGCGGAACAAATAATCCCTTAAATCCCTCTTTTTTTACTATTGAGGACACTGTTACGCTTAAGCCTCCTACAAAAACGGGCTATACTTTTTTAGGGTGGACAACAGAGCAACAGACTGTGCCTGCACTTAATGTGGAGTTAATAGGGGATACGGGCGAAAAGGAATTTTTTGCCGAATGGCTGACGAAAAGTTTTACAATTACTTTAGACTGCATGGGCGGAGAGTGCAAACTAAAAACAATTGAAGTCACCTTTGATAAAAAAATCGAATTGCCGTCAGTAACAAAAAAGGGTTACGAATTTGTCGGCTGGTTTTATAATGATGGAGAAATCTGCTCAGACAGCATATGGAGTATAGACGAGTCCGTAACTCTTATCGCCAAGTGGGAAATTATTATCTATAAAATAACTTACGAAGTTTTTGGCGGCGAAAACGATATAAGCAATCCGAATACATATACCGTTGAGGATGAAACAATAATTCTACAGTCGGCAACAAAAGACAAAAATATCTTTTGTGGCTGGAAACAACAAGATAGTTATATCATAAGCATTAACAACGGCAGTGTGGGCGATATAGCGCTGTCTGCTCATTTTGAATCAGGCACCGAAGGCTTGCAGTTTATTGCTTACGGTACTACTTACGAAGTAATTGATTATGTCGGACAAGCAAAGGACGTTTTTGTGCCCGAAAGCTTTAAAGGCTTGCCTGTAAGAACGATAAAGAGCAACGCTTTTATTAACGCCGGTCACATTTTAACGCTTATTATACCAAATTCGGTGGAATATATCGAAGAAGGAGCGTTTAGCGGCTGTTGCTCTCTTAAAGAAATGATTTTGCCGTTTATAGGTTGTAAAGTCGGCAATAACTATATGCAAAGCAGTCTTTTCGGTTGGATTTTTGGAAATAAGTATATGGGAAATTGCACTCCTATTACGAGTAGATATAACGATTTTTACTCTTACACCTTTTATATGCCCGACTCTTTAAAAAAAGTTACTGTTACTGATGAGACAACAATAGGGTACGGCGCATTTGAAAATTGCGTAAATATTACCGAAATTTGTTTAAACAACGAGATATATCATATAAACAGTTACGCTTTTAGCGGATGCAGTGCATTGAAAACATTAAATATATCCGCCGACAGCAAAATTGAAACAATAGACAACTTTGCTTTTAAAGACTGCACTGCTATGACTTCTTTATTTTTGCCTGATACATTATTAAATTTAAGCGAAAACGCATTCGAAAATTGGACAAGCAGTCAAACAATAAGCCTGCCGTATACTTCTGTTCCGTTTTCTTTCTCTTTGTGTCAGGCAGAAATTGTTTACCGTGAAGAATTATTAAATCATATTTAATACACCCAGATAAAAATTCAATCCGTTTGTCAAAACAGCTTCGTCAAAATTAAAGAACGGACTGTGAAGGCTTTCTGTTTTTCCTATGCCTAAAAAGCTGTACAAAACGGGGCAAAGACTATCAAAAAAACAAAAATCATCGCTTAACCATAACGCATCCGTTGTTTGTAACTTTAATGCGTTTTTATATTTAAAAAAAAGCGTTGAATCGTTTTTAACGGGCGCATTGCCTTCCTTTATATTGACGTCGATTTTAATCCCCGTTTTTGCGGAAATTTCCCTTGCGAATTTATTTGCATAAGATATAAGCCCGTTTTGAACGCTTTTATCAAAAAAACGCATTGTGCCTTTTAAACAGGCCGCATCGGATAAAACATTGCGTGCGGTGCCGCCCTCTAATAGTCCAAAGCGCATAAAGCCGTTTTTGTTTTTTTTGTTATTCTTTATTATCGCTTGATAAAACGCCGTTAGCGCATCTAAAACAACTGCTTTTAATTCTTTTTTTGCAATGTGCATAGAATCGCCGAAAAACAAGACATCCACTTCACGAGAGCCTGCCATAACGGTATTTGCGTTAGTGTAGATTTTGCCGATTTCAAAGTCGGGCATAAGGTGTAAAGCAAATATTGCAGATAGATTTAATTTTTGCAATACGCCGCTGTTTAATACGCTTTTTGCGCCGTTTGTTATTTCTTCCCCCGGCTGAAAAACAATAGCTATGTTGTGGTTTAAGCTGTCCTTATTCTGCTTTAAACAGTCGTCAATATATACGGCTAAACACAAGCACATAGCCATATGTCCGTCGTGACCACACGCATGCATTTTCCCTGGATTCACCG
>CALGIK010000249.1 GCA_937915515.1 uncultured Clostridia bacterium | reverse complement strand
TCAAGTTCTCGCTTTATTTCCGCCTGCTTGTCGTTAATCAAGCCCGCAATTTGTTGCACTTCTACGTCTATGATGCCGCGCGTTTGCGGATTCTTTGCCCGAGCCTTCGCCGTCATGCGCTCCCCCATTTGAACAGTAAGCTCCGCAATTATTAGCTCAAGCTTGCGTGTGTTCCGCGTAACTTCCCTCTTGAGCCGGCGGAACTCTCGCTCAAAGACCGGCTTTAATATCGACGTGTCAACCGTAGGTTTTACCGTGATTACCGTTTTTGTAAGCTCATCCACGACAAGCCTTACGCCTTTATGCTCATAGATCGCCTGCGCTTGCCCGCGCACCTTTTGTGTTATTAAGTAAGTGGCTTTACATAAAGCCTCGTTTACCCAGCGTTTTGCCTGCGTTGGCTTGACTCCTAGTCGATGTTGTAAACGGTCAATAGCGTGTGTAGTCGGTATGTACTGGCTCATGCGATGCGCACCGCCTTTACTATTTCGACATAGTCCGCAGGGTCGTCTTCTTGCGGTAGCTGCCCTTCGTAATCTACATAAATGCGGGACTTTAGCCCGACCATTTCCTCGTCAAAATTCATTGTTTCGTACATTTATTGTATCCTCCGCCCTATTGTTTTTTACCGTAAATTGCCGTATAGTTGGTCATGGTGTTTTTACTAAAAATACCGTATAATTATAGTAGCAGGGGCTATACGATAAATAACCCCGCTGTCATTCGTGCAACGCATGCCAAGCGTTGTCGTTTTACCTAAATCGCGGTTACCAACCGCCGTTTACACTCAGTTCTAAAACGCGTTATAAATTTTCGGTGACTTTCACTATTCCCTCCGAAGGATTTTGCCAAGTCCTTCGAGATATTGAGATTGTTGTCTTCACCGCTTTGCCATGCGTTTAGAACTGCCTGTCGTCTACCGGCGCCCCCTGCCAAAAGGGCGACCTTTTCTTTTATATTTAAGTTATCAGTTGCTTCCTCCTCGACGTCTGCCAAAACGTCTAAAGGCTCGAACTCTAGTTCCTGTCCTTCATTATCTCCGACTGCCAAATCGGAAAACATCTCTGCGTGCTGCTTCTTGTACTTTTTTACGTATGCTGCCGCAACTTGGTTAATCATTCTTTCTATATATGCCTTATTTTCCGTATTACCACTATTCTGCTTAAGGTATTCTCCGATTCTTTCTATACTCATCTCCTCGAATCTCACTTGCTTTGATACTTTATGTC
>CALGIK010000248.1 GCA_937915515.1 uncultured Clostridia bacterium | reverse complement strand
TTTTAAAAAGTGAGGAAATGAAAAATCCGCCTGATGCTTTTAGCAAGCAGGCAAAAAAATATGACAGCAAATATTTTGCTGAAAATTATCTGATATTTATTGCCGACTGGCAACCGTCAGGTTCAATCAAATTGACGGTAGATAGACTAACAATTCATAACGATACGGTAAATGTATATGTAAAGTCTCAAATTCCGCAAGTAGGCACAGATGATATGAAGCTTTGGATATTCTTGATTGAGATAGATGCAAATGCAAATTTACAGAAAATTTCTTATCAAGTAGCTGAAGGTTAAGATATTTTTAACAATACAAAGGAGGTTATATATGGAAATTAAATTTTTTAAA
This sequence comes from uncultured Clostridia bacterium, assembly GCA_937915515.1. Taxonomy (GTDB): domain Bacteria; phylum Bacillota; class Clostridia; order Christensenellales; family CAG-314; genus SFEB01. The sequence goes on along the minus strand of CALGIK010000248.1, from coordinate 5,792 downwards.
TGCAATCATTGCGGCAATATTATAGCTTATGTTAAAAGCAGCGGGGTACCGGTAATTTGTTGCGGCGAAAAAATGCAGGAGATTATCCCCAACACAGTAGACGCTTCATACGAAAAGCATGTACCGGTAGTGTCCGTCAACGACAATCAAGTGACTGTAAACATAGGTTCTGCTCAGCATCCTATGATACCCGAACATTACATAGAGTGGGTATGTCTGCAAACAACACAGGGAAATCAACGCAAAATACTAAAGGCGGGAAGTTTGCCGCAATGCTGTTTTAGTATATGTAACGAAGATAAGGTAGAAGCAGTATACGCATACTGCAATCTCCACGGTCTTTGGAAGGCAACGATATAGTTTTTTAAGCTTATAAGGGGCTGTCTAATAAAACAGCTCCTTAATTTTTTAACTGGTTTTGTGTACTTATTTTTTTGCGATATAAAAGGTCATAAACAAATATTGAAATAACCGAAATAACGATAACGGATAATATAAGTATACCAAAATTCATCCATAATTCCTCAGGAAGTATACTGATAATTTCTGCATCATTATAAAAAACCCAATTTGTTTTTCCAAAGAAAAATAAGCGATGAAAAGCTTCAAACAAACCGCTAAAATCAATTGCTCCCCAAATTCCTATTGCGGCAAAAAAACCTATAAGTCCCAATGCCGAATAAAAGGCTACTGTGTGCTTTTTATTGCTTAGGTTAAGTTTTTTTGTTTTTGTCAAAATAAAGATGACGATAATAAAAGCTGCGCTTATACCTAATACCCAAAAATCAAGTAAAAACAATTTTTTACAGTCTTCAAAATGAGATTTTGCCTCCTCTGTATGGGGTAACTCGCCTGTTTTAAATTGCTTGTTTAGGACTAAATAATCCATTATATCGTTATAGGCTGTTTTTATTGTTTCTTCACTAAACCCCGAATTATCAGATATATTAAGCCATTTAATATTCCAATAATAAAAAGGTCTAAAAAATATCGGTACAGCTATCGCAAAAGTTACGATAAACAAAGCTATACATATACCCAATATTATTTTAATTGCAGTTTTACTCAACTTAATTCTCCTTAAATTTTATTGTTATTTATTTTTCTGATATAATTTCTTTGATAATTTCCCTTTCTGCCATTAAAAGCTGATAATTTTTTTTTACGCCGTCGTCAATTATACCTTTTTTTAGCGCTTCGACAATTAAGCAGTCACTATTATACATTTTTGTAAGACCCATATTGCCCAGCATGCCCTTTAAGCTGTGAGCATTTTCATATGCGTCTTTTATGTTGCCTTCTGAAAGAGACTGATCGAGGTTTTTGTAAATTTTTTCTTCAATTGCATAAGGAAGTAAGGAAATATACAAATCGCTGTCTTGCGAGAAACGCTTTAAAGCACCTTCTATGTCGTTGCCATTTTTTAAAAGCTTAATAAGTAATTCTTCCATTTTTTTAACCCTCTAAAACAAATTCCGCCAGCGTTGCATAAAGCAGGTCAGGCTCAATAGGTTTTGACAAATAAGCCGTCATTCCAAACATTTTAGATTTTTCTATATCTTCTTCAAAAGCGTTTGCGCTCATGCCAATAATGGGTATTGTTTTAGCGCTGGATTTTTTCATTTGTCTAATAGACCTCGTTGCCGTAAGTCCGTCCATAACAGGCATCCTTATATCCATTAAAATAACGTCGTAATAATCGGGAGGCATTTGCGCAAACATTTCTATTGCTTCTAAGCCGTTTTCTGCAAGTTCGACATTCATATTCTTTGCGCCTAACAGCTTTTTGGCTATCTCTGCATTTAAAAACTGGTCTTCAACCAAAAGCGCACGTTTACCTTTAAAATCAATATTTTGGACCTTTTTAGAGATATCAATATTGTCTTTTTCGCAATATATTTTTTCGAAAGCCGAAATGAGACTGTCTTTAAAAAGAGGTTTAGAAATAAGCATATTGACGCCGGCTTTTTTGGCTTCTTTTTCGATACCCGACCAATCATATGCCGTAATTATGATTATGGTAATTTCCGGTCCGACAATTTTTCTAATTTCCTTAGCTGTTTGTATACCGTCCATATCCGGCATTTTCCAATCGATAAAAATAACGTTGTAATCATCATTTGCTTTCCTTTTAGAAATAACCTTAGATAAGGCTTCCGCTCCCGATGTCACCCATTCGGCATGGATATTCATATCCGTCATTATTTTTACGGTATGTTGGCATACAAGTATATCGTCGTCCACAAACAGAGAAGACAATTTTTCGAATGGAATAGCACTTTTGCTTCTGTTAAGCTGTTTTGTTTCCTCTGTTACGCCCAACTTGACAGTTACCGTAAACTCGCTGCCTACCCCTTCAATGCTGTGTACATTTATTTTGCCGCCCATAAGCTCGACATAATTTTTGCATATAGCAAGCCCCAAACCCGTCCCAGAGTAACATGCACTGTTGTGCTGTTCCTGACTGAAAGACTCAAATATATGCGGTAAAAAGTCCTTTCCTATGCCAATGCCGGTATCGTTTACGGTAAATTTTAAGAGGGCATAATCCTTTGTTATTTTTTCTTGATTTATAATGAGTTGGATTTTGCCTCCCGTCGGTGTAAACTTAATGGCGTTTCCTAATAAATTAACTAAAACCTGCTGAAGTTTCATAGCGTCGCCGATATAAAAATCCTCTGTATAACTTGTAATAAGATTGTCATACATTATGCCTTTTGCCGTCGCCTGAGGATAAATTATAGCGTTTATGCCGTTTACAAACTCCACAAAAGGTATTTTTTCTTTTTTAATAATAACCTTGCCGCTCTCAATTCTGCTCATGTCCAATATATCGTTTATGAGCGAAAGCAGAAAACGAGCCGAAATACCTATCTTTGACAGGCAATCTGTAACCTGATCGGCATCAAAAACCGACTGAGCGCCGATTGCGGTCATTCCGATAATAGCGTTTAAGGGAGTGCGTATCTCGTGGCTCATTCGCGACAAAAACTCGCTTTTAGCCAGACTTGCTTGTTCTGCCTGAATAAGTGCTGTTTTTAAAACTTCTTTTTGACGATATTCTTCCTCAAATTGCTCTGTAACTTCTCTACGGGTGTACAATATGTGATTTTTACTTTGTTCAAGATAAATATATCTCCACTGCAAATACCTTTCTTTACCGTTTATTTTTTTTGTTTGATAGGTATACGTAACGTTATCTTTAGTTTTTAAAACGTCTATTATGTTTTCGAGTTTCAATTTTGTAAGACTTTCGTTTAAAGAATCTCCTTCAAGTACGCCGCTTACTACGGCTTTATAATGTTCATTATATAAACTTCCTTCAAGCGGCACATGTTGCGTGCCCGCTTTAGCGTTTATATAATCAATTTTGCCGCTGTTGCAGTCAACAGCTCCCATGATTAAATAGTCGTTGTCTACAATGCGGTCAATTACAGCTTTAGAAGTTTTTTCCTTATTAATATCGATTGCATAAATAAGTCCTTCAATATTGTGCGTGTAAGGGTTTTCTGTCATTTCGATACATATTTTTATCCATCTTAACTGCTCATATCCATAGAGTTTATATCGTATCTCTAAATTGGGCGAAACATCTCCTGCTGCATAAAGTTCCAAAAGCCTTTTTCGGTTGAATATTGATTTAACGAGCGTTAAATCCTGTTCGTCTGCAATATTACCGTAAACATATTCTAAAAATTCGTCCATTGTGCCGTTTTTTTTGATTGCAGCATATCTGGTGTTAACAGGCTGGGGATCGCCGATTGTATTTTTGGTTAGGTTAATCCTAAATGAAGCAATTATATTTTTAAAAATGAGTTTTCTGAAACTGTTAAAAGACTGATATCTTTCCTCTGTTTTTACTGTTTCGTTTATCGAGATACTGCTGCCGATGGCTTTTAAAGGCTTGCCGTCACTGTCAAAAATAGCTGTTAGCGAAACAGTGTACCATTCCCATTTTCCCGATAAGTTGTCTTTTTTGCGGATACGCATAGATACTGATTTTTCGCCGTTAAAAATACGATAATATATATCCTTGTGTTTACTGATATCGTCGGGATGCGTAAGGACTTCGTCAAATCCTTCGGGTATATTATCAATCAGCCTTACATTGCCGTAAAAACGTCGCACCTCGTCTGATTGTATCAGACGGCGGTTTTTTATATCCACTTCCCAAAAATACATGCCCGCTTGCTGACATGCTACCAGAAAGCGTGTTTCGAGGTCTTTAAAAGCGTCTGTATTTTGCGCTGTCGCAAATGCGCTTATCGGTTTGCCGCTTTCGTCATAAAAATTAGTGAGGTTAATCAAAAGCCACCATGAATTTTCCAAGCTGTTTATGCGTATTTCCTTTTGCGAAAAAGGTTTGCCTAAACGCATATCCTTATACAGCGATAAATAGTCTTCGATGCTTTCGGGGCTGATTAATCCGCTTTTGACGATATCCTCGGGTGTATGTATGTCCGAAGGAAGTCCTAATTCGTTTACGGTACGCAAATCGCATACGTTTATGTTTTTTTCTATGTTGTATTGCCAAAAATAAAGTTTGCTGTGATTAATAGCGGCAAGCAGTTTTTTCTGTGACTCTACATATTTTTGTTCTTTCTCTTTTAAGTCGGAAATGTCAGTATGGGTGCCGTAACAAACCACACTGCCGTCAGGCTCTCTGACAAAAGTATTTACCATATTAAACCATACATAGTGTCCGTCTTTATGTCTAAAACGGTAAGTGGTTTTAATTTCTGAATTTTCGGCATCAAAGGAGAATATTTCTCTTAAATTATTTATATCGTCAGAAAAAATATAGTTTAGTATATTGCCGTTAAAAATGTCGTCAATTATTTTTGTTAATTCGTGCGTGGTATAACCTAAAATCCTGCAGAAGTTATCGCTGACAAACTCAATTGCAGTTTTTTCTCCGATTCGTTTTCGAGTAACCGTAAAACCTCCAGACATATTCTGCAGAAGGGTATTATAGCGTGTTGCCACTTCTTCCATAGTCTTTTTTAGTTGTTCTTGCGCAAAAGAAAGAGGAAAATATTCATTTTCCTTTTGCAGAGAAGTGGGTATGGAATTATGAATTATCTGAATTTTGTAACCATCTGCCGTATTTACCAAATCACAAACGCATCGTAAATCTATAGATGCTTCGATATCTCCTAAACGCATAGCATTACAAGTTATTATTACAGAAACATAGTCAGTGGAATAAGAAAATATCTGTTCGGAAAGAATTTTTAATCGGCAAGGTGTTGGGTCAAGCTCAAACTCTTTTGTCAAAAACTCTTTAATGGCTTGTTTTCCGCTTGCTCTTTCCCAAACTGAAGTGCCTATCCATTCTGCGCTGTCGGTTAGGTAAAACAACGTATTATCAAGCGAACGTTTTTCGAGATAAGAAATTAAAAAATCTTTTACCAATTGTAATGGTATCACATCGCTTTTAGAACTACCCATAAAATTCTCCTGTTTTTTCATTTGCAAAGGACGGGTATATAGTTATTTTAATTCCTTTTTACCTTTTTGTCAATATGCATAGTTTAATTTTAAGCTTAGTTTCCGTTGCTTTTCTTCACCTCTACATTTTGATACAACAAAAAAGCGACTGCTCAAGAAGTCGCTTAAAAGCAGGTGTTGTTAAAACCATATTGCTCTGACTATTAAAAAAATTACCAACATCCAAATCAAAATAAACGGTATGGCATAATACCATTTTTTAGGTTTTCCCTCTTTCCATATCTCTGAAGCTTTTTCTCTTTGCTCCGATAACACTTCTTTGGGTATTAATTTTATTGTTA
>CALGIK010000247.1 GCA_937915515.1 uncultured Clostridia bacterium | reverse complement strand
GCTTTAATTATGAAAAAAATATATATGGGAGTAGCAGTACAAAAATGAAAACAGCGGAACATATTTTTAAATTACAGTCAGAACTGGATGCAGTTTTGATTATGTCGCAAAAAAACAGATTGTATTATACCGGCTTTGACAGTACGGCGGGCGTTTTGGTATTTATCAAAAACGAGAAAGCACATTTTTTTGTTGACGCAAGATACTTTGAAATGGCGCAGCAAGAAATGAGTAAAGAGGATATAGCTGTACACCTCTTTACCGGCGGCGATATGCTTGATACAATTTACCGTTTACTTTCCGATAACGGTGCTGATAAGATAGGTTATGAGGACAGCGAATTGACGGTAAGCACCTTTAAGCAAATTAAATCAAAATTTAAAAACCTAAAACTTATAGAGTGCGGCGACAGTATAAACGATCAGCGTAAAATTAAAACCGACGACGAAATTGAAAACATAATAAAAGCTCAAAGCGTAACCGATAACGCATTTAAGGCAATTTTAAAATACATTAAGCCGGGCATAACCGAAATGGACATAGCCGTTGAGTTAGAATATCAAATGCGTAAACTTGGCGGCAGCGGCTTAGCTTTTGATACAATTGTAGCCAGCGGCATCAACGGCAGTAAGCCTCACGCTCATCCCACATTAAAAAAAGTTGCTAACGGCGAAGCAATAACTATGGATTTTGGCGCAAGATACGACGGCTATTGCTCGGATATGACGAGGACGGTATTTTTGGGTAAGCCTTCGCCCGAAATCAAGACTATATACGAAGTGGTATTAAAAGCGCAAAACCATGCAATTAAAAACCTTGCCTGCGGTATGAGCGGCAGTGAAGGACATGCTTTAGCATCGGAAATAATAGAGGCAAACGGTTACGGTCAGTATTTTACCCACGGTTTGGGACACAGTTTAGGCTTAGATGTTCATGAAGAACCTCGTTTAAGTCCTAAATGCAAGGAGACGCTTAAACCTAATATGCTTATGACGGTCGAGCCGGGTATTTATGTGCCCGAAACAGGGGGAGTAAGGATAGAAGATTTGCTTTTGATTAAACAAGATAGAATAATTGATTTGACAACATCGGAAAAAAATATTATTATATTATAGTTATTTAAAAGTAATTGTACATTTATTGGTAACATAAACGGAGGATTTATGATAGTAGCAGGCGATTTAAGAAAGGGCATAACATTTGTATACGAAAACGGTATTTATACGGTGGTGGAATTTTTGCACGTTAAACCCGGTAAAGGTTCGGCATTTGTAAGGACAAAAATCAAAAACGTAGTGACGGGCGCAGTTTTAGAAAAAACATTTAACCCGACGGAAAAGTTTGAAAAAGCTGTTATTGAAACTAAACAAATGGAATACCTTTACAGCGACGGTGAGCTTTATTATTTTATGGACTCCGATACTTATGAGCAACTTCCTCTTAACAAGAGTCAAGTAGAAGAAGCGCTTATGTTTATGAAGGAAAATATGCAGGCCACTATCAAGTTTTATAAAGGTCAGGCGTTTAGTGTCGAAGCACCCAATTTTGTCGAACTTCTTATCACAAATTGCGAACCGGGTGTTGCCGGCAATACAGCGACAAACGCAACCAAACCCGCCACGCTCGAAACGGGCTATGTATTGCAAGTGCCGATGTTTATTAACGAAGGCGAGACAATAAGAGTTGATACCCGTACGGGCGAGTATATGGAAAGAGCAAAATAATTTATATTGCTTAATATTTACCCATTGTTATAAACTAAATCAAAACTGATTTTCAGATATCTTTAAGGGACGGATTATTCCGTCCTTTTTTGTGTCATACTGAATTCTTTTTAAAATATTTCGTTAAATATAGATTAATCATTATGGTA
>CALGIK010000246.1 GCA_937915515.1 uncultured Clostridia bacterium | reverse complement strand
TGGTTACTTAAGTTTTTTATCGGCTTAGTAAAAATTTCGGATAAAATGGGGCTGCTGCCTAAAATATTTATGGATGCCAGTCCTTTTCATACCAGTTGCTTTATCACTTTTTTAAAATCAATAAAATGCGACTATATCTATCACCATATTTATGATTTTGGTACGACGGGGCTGTTTGTTGCTATGGGGCGTGATAAACTTGTGCCCTCGGTTAATCCCGACAATACTGTCGTTGCCGCAAAATCCATTACGATGGGTGTAACCATGGATGAAAGATTTGCCGACGGACTGTATTTAGCAAACAGTGTGCGCTTTTGGTCAACGTTAATGCAGCGTCCCGAACAGCTGCTCGAAGAAGGCGACAAAATGTTTACAAAGGAAATTGTCTTAAAACGCCGCACCGAACAAATGCAGATACGAAAAATACAGTTGAAAGAATTAAGTGATAATATTAAAGCTAATACAAAAGCGTTAAAAAAGCAACGTAAACGTGACGCAAAAAAAGCACGGGAAGAGCGTAAAAACAAAACAAAATAACATAGATATATTTTAGGCTGCGTTACGCGCAGCCTAAAACTTAACTTCGTTTAAGTACCTTCTGTAAAAATCAGATTACTTTCGTTACATTCTGGGAGGGCAAGGTCTGAGTGAAATTCCGCCGCAGCAGAACAACAAAGCTATTGCCAGTAACAAGCAGCAGGGATTTACCATAAGATTAATGTTTTTTTGCTTGCCGCCGCAGCAGAAACATAAAAACAGGATAATCAAGAAAATCCACAGACAATTGCAGCCACAGAAATCGAAGCCGCCTTTACCGCCTTCGCGGGCTTCTTCCATATTACCAAACAGATTATTAAACATTTTTACCTCCGTACAAAGATTTGACACACTTAAGGTGTCTATAATAATTTACGCTATTATTTGCTTTAGTGTTACGCTATTAACATATCATCGCAAAAAAATATTTTCAAAATGTTTAACAAATCGGTAAGCATGTGATACTATAACTAATAGACCGTATTGATATTCAAGCGGTACTTTGTTTTGGGGAACGTTTATCAAAACGCCGCGCGACTTTTTAAGCGCGCAGGAGAATTTATGAGTAACAAAAAAAATGCCTCCAGAAAAATTGCCATCTTGGCAATAATGTTCGCTCTAATT
>CALGIK010000245.1 GCA_937915515.1 uncultured Clostridia bacterium | reverse complement strand
TTTGTTTTTCTGGATTTGCAAATATGACAGCATTATCCGGCAGAACGGATCCAAACCGATGCTCCACACCATTTGATAAGGAAAGAGACGGTTTTGTTATGGCTGAAGGGGCAAGCTGCTTAATTTTAGAAGAATATGAGCATGCCTTAAAACGCAATGCAAAAATATACGCCGAAATAGCAGGTTACGGAAATACAAGCGATGCTTATCATGTCACCGCACCAAACCCCTCGGCAGAAGCGTCCTCTTTAGCCATCAAAATGGCATTGGATGAAGCAGGGTTAACAGGCAGCGAACCAATTTATTATAATGCGCACGGCACAGGTACTCCGTTAAACGATAAGACAGAAACTTTGGCGGTAAAAAAAGCTTTTGGTCAATACGCTCCGCTGATAAAAATAAGTTCGACAAAATCAATCACAGGCCATATGTTGGGTGCTGCGGGCGCGGCAGAAGCGTTGGTGTCCATACTCGCTTTAACAAACGGCATTATACCGCCTACAATAGGCTACAAAAATTTTGACCCTGAGTGCGATTTGTTTTATACGCCTAATATTGCCATAAAATTTGATGCAACGGCGGCGTTATCAGCGTCTTTTGGATTTGGCGGACACAACGCTTGTATTGCCTTTAAAAAAATATAAGGAGACGTTATGGAAGCTGAAAAGATATTAGAATATGCAAAAATTTTAAACGATTACAATTTGAGTGTAATCGAAATAACCGAAGGAGAGACAAAAATAAGGTTGGTTAGCGAACAAAATAAAGGTCAAATTACTCAATGTAATCAGCCTGCAATTCAGCCCGTTAATCCCATAAGCGCGGCAAAATCTATTGACTTTAATAATTTGTACGAATTAAAATCCCCTATGGTGGGAGTGTTTTACCGCGCGCCCTCTCCCGACAGCGCACCTTTTGTTAAAATAGGAGACAAAGTAACTAAAGGCAGTGTGCTTTGCATTATCGAAGCCATGAAGATACTCAACGAAATATGCGCCGACCGTGACGGAGAAATCGTAGATATATGTGCACAAAATGAACAAATAATAGAATACGGTCAAACCTTGTTTAAAATATTTTGATTTACGGTAAAAAAATGAACAGTCAAGAATTAAAAAATTATATTCCCCATAGAGAACCTATGCTTTTGATTAATAATGTCGAATTAGGCTCTGACGGGATGTCACACGGCGTTTACGAAGTAAAAGGAGACGAATGGTTTTTGCAGGGGCATTTTCCCGATATGCCGATAGTGCCCGGCGTTATTCAGTGCGAAATGCTTGCGCAGTCAAGCTGTATGCTGCTGCTCGAAAATATCAAAGGCAGAACGCCTATGTTTGGCGGTTTAGACAATATACGTTTTAAAAAACCGGTACGTCCTGGAGATAAAATAGAATTAATATGCAAGCTTAAAAAAGTAAGAGACCCTTTTTATTTTGTTTCGGGCAAAGGTCTTGTGGATGGACAAATCTGCGTAAGCGGCGATTTTTTCTTTGTGCTTATATAAGGAGCAAAACTTGATTTCAAAAATACTGATTGCAAATCGCGGCGAAATAGCCGTCAGGATAGTAAGAGCTTGCAAAGAGATGGGCATAACCAGCGTTGCAATTTTTTCGGATGTGGATAAAGACGCTTTACATGTAAGTTTAGCTGACGAAAGTTATTGCATTGGTCCATTTAAAGCAAAGGACAGCTACTTAAATATGGGAGCAATATTGTCCATAGCTTCGGCATGCGGCGCAGAAGCAATTCACCCCGGATACGGATTGCTTTCCGAAAATGCGGAATTTGCTCGGCTTTGTGGGGAATGTAATCTTATTTTTATAGGTCCCTCTCCTGAAGTAATAGAAAAGATGGGCAAAAAAGACGAAGCCAAGCGCACAATGCAAAAAGCCGGTGTAGTTACGATACCCGGCAGCTCTCAAGCAATAACCGACGTTAAGGAAGCTGTTTCACTCGCTAAAGAAATTGGTTATCCGCTGCTTTTAAAGGCTCGTTCGGGCGGGGGCGGCAAAGGCATAAGAAGGGTAGACAATAGCGAGCAGCTGCAAAGGTCATTTTTAGCGGCATCGGCGGAAGCGGCAAATTCCTTTAATGACGGCGCTCTCTATATCGAAAAATATCTTTTCCCCGTTAAGCATGTGGAAGTGCAGATTTTATGCGACAATGCTAACAATATCGCAATTTTAGGCGAAAGAGATTGTTCGGTTCAACGCAAAAACCAAAAAGTGCTCGAGGAATCACCTTGTATAGCATTAAGTCCAAAAACGAGAGCAAAGCTGTTTGAGATGGCTAAAGCGGCGGCAAAAGCCATAAACTACACAGGCGCCGGCACCTTAGAATTTTTGTTGGACCAAGAAGGTAAGCTGTATTTTATGGAGATGAATACCCGTTTGCAGGTTGAGCATACTGTAAGCGAAATGGTGACGGGACTAGACCTGGTCAAAT
>CALGIK010000244.1 GCA_937915515.1 uncultured Clostridia bacterium | reverse complement strand
CTGTTAATGTATTCCAGTTATCAGTACTGTAATTAGCTTGAGTATAAGTACCTTGCAACGTGGTCAATTCTGCAATCCTTGCTGTTTTTGCAGCCTCTAATGCTTCCTGTGCTAATGTTTTTACACCGTCACATTGAGCTTTTACGCTAGCAACTGTAATAGCTTCTACTTCCGCTTGTGTCGTGCAAGCATTAACTGCCGTTTTTGCAGTAGTTATAAAGCCTGTTAATGTATTCCAGTTATCAGTACTGTAATTAGCTTGAGTATAAGTACCTTGTAACGTGGTCAATTCTAAAATCTTTGCTGTTTTTGCATTAGATAATGCTTCGGCAGTTTCCTCCACTAAAGTCAATACTGCGTCGCAATCATCTTTTACATCGTCAACAGAAATAGCGTTTACTTCCGCTACTGTTGTACAAGCATTGACTGACGTTTTTGCGGTATTTATGTATCCGGTCAGCAATGTCCAATTTGCTTGACTATAATCTTCTTCTTCATATTCTGCTAATAAATTATTTAAAGCAGTTGTTTTGGTTGCTTTTTTTGATGCTAATTCCCCTGCGGTATCATTAACAGTGACAGAAATTGTCGCTTTTACCGCCTTATTTGCAACGGATGTGACTGTTACTGTAGCTACGCCTTTACCCTTTGCTTCAAGAATACCAACCATTCCGTTGGTACTGCTAATAATAACTACATTACTGTTAGATGTAGTCCATTCCAAAGAAAGGTCCTTGGCGTTATCGGGTGTTACGCTTGCAGTAATCGTAAACTTATCGTTTTTTTCCATTATCAGTTGTGTCTTATCCAACGTGATAGACTTTACTTTGGCGCAAGATGCTAAACCCAAAGAAAGAGCCATAACACAAACCAACAATAAAACAAGAATAATCTTCTTAGTCCTCATAATACTCCTCTTTTTTTCTCTAAAATATTTTTATATGATTTTTATCATAGAAATATCTTTATTATATACTTCTTACCATTTAATGTCAATACTTTTTTAAAATTTTTCTATTAACCAAACAAAATTAGCGTCTATGAATTTACTTCATACATATTATAATAAGTTATGAATACAAAACAGGAGCGCTAATTTTACCGACACCGTATATTTTATTATAAAAAAAGCGGTATATGTTACCGCTTTATGTAAAATTATGAAAATTTATAGGTATTTTTATTTACGATTTTCTGCACAAGTCAGTTAGCTGCGCTAATGTATCAACAAATTCCTTTGCTATTACTTCATGAGGTTTTTTATCTGTCAAATCGACTCCCGCTATTTTTAATTCGCTGACCGGGTCAAGCGAACAACCCGTACTCAAAAACTTTTTGTAATTTTTAACGGCAGGCTCACCTTCTTCTAAAATTTTCTTAGCGATATTGACAGCACAAGTTATGCCTGTAGCATATTTGTAAACATAAAATCCACGGTAAAAATGAGGTATACGCGCCCATTCATATCTGATTGAATCATTATGAGTTACAGCATCGCCGTAATACTTTTTGTTAAGTTCATAATACTTATCGGATAATGATTCATAGTTAAAGGGCAGACCTTTTTCTATCATTCCATGAGTATTGGCTTCAAATTCCGCAAACATTGTTTGACGGTAATAGGTAGTACGTATCATATCTAAGTAATAGCTTAGTAAGAATTTACGCAGTTTAATGTCCTTTTCGTTTTTTAGCAGATAATGAAGAAGCAAAACTTCGTTGGTAGTACTTGCCACTTCTGCCACAAATATCGTATAATCTTCTTTTTCGTAAGGCTGCGCCATCGAACTGAAATAACTGTGCATACTGTGTCCCAACTCGTGAGCGATTGTAAACACATTGTGTGTGGTCTTTTGATAATTAAGCATTACAAAGGGATGAACAGTAGTCACGCCCATGCTGTACGCTCCGCTTCGTTTACCCTTGTTTTCGTAGACATCCATCCATCTGTTGTCAAACGCTGTTTGCAATAAATTTTGATAATCTTTGCCTAACGGCTCCAAACCTTTTTTTACCAGGCTAAAAGCTTCATCAAACTCAATAGCTATTTCGGCGTCTTCAAACATCGCAACGCTAATATCGTACATATTCAGATTCTCTAATTTAAGTACTTCCTTGCGCAGCGCCATATAATGGTGCAATGGTTTCAAATTTGCGTTTACGCTTTCTATTAGGTTTTGATAAACAGCCTTGTCCACTTCTTCATAAAAAAGCGCTTTGGATAAAGCAGAATCAAATTTGCGGGTTTTTGCAGTAAAACAATCGTATTTTACACTGCCGTTATACAAACCCGATATGGTGTTAATATTTTTTTCGTATGCATTATATAAAGATTCAAACGCCTTACGCCTAACCTCTTGACGGCTGTCGTTTATCAATACGCTATAAGTTCCGTGCGTTATATGAACCTGTTTTCCGTCGACATTTATTGTGCCAAAATCCAAATCGCCGCTGTCAAGACGGGAATATGTTTCCTGATAAAATCTTGCAACATCAGATGCGCCTGTAAGCATTTCCTCCTCAGGTGCGGAAAGTACGTGCGCTTTGCCCATTTTGATTTTACGTAACGTTACACTGTTATCCGCAAAACGCGGGTCTTTAATAAATCCGTCGATAACGTCTTCGGGTAAAGCTGTAAGCTCGGGATCAATAAAGGCGCTTGCTTGACTAAAAGCTGTAAAAACACGCATAACTTTTTCAATAAGTTCCTGCGCTTTGGTATCTTTGTTATTTTCGGAATTTTTTAAATAAGCATAGCAAGAAGCTTTTTCTAAAGGAAGGGCAATATCGCTTAAAGCTTTAAAACATTCCAGCACTGTTGTATCGTTATTTAAATTACCTTTAAAACGGCTTAATTGATTTATTTTTTTTGTTGAGTTGTCTACATCGTTATGGAAACCTTCATCATTCTTATAAATCTGCGTCAGATCCCATGTATAGCGCAGAGGGATGTCGTTTCTGTTTTCAAAAGTCATATGTCTCCTTATCTAAAGCCTTGCGGCAAAAAACTATTGATTATATTTATAACCTAAAAGATATTAGCATAAATCAGTCAATAAATCAAGCTATTGAAGCTTTTTGAAAAAGTGCTTTTTTAACATGCTGATAAAAATTGAAATTTTAAAATATTATTTTTTGCTTTTTGATTAGCTCAAATTGCTGATTATATATGTATTTGACAATTAGAGATTTTTATGGTGTAATAATAAATATTAAAAGATTATGAGATTATTTATAGCTATAAATTTTGATAATCAATTTATAAATGGTGTAAAGCAAATTTATAATCAGCTTAACAAAAGCGGAATTAAGGGCAATTACACAATACTGTCAAACTTACATTTGACTTTGGCTTTTTTAGGTGAAACAAATAAAATTGACGAAATCAAAAAAGTTATTGACAGCGTAAAATTTGCTCCCTTTAAACTGACCTTCGAAAAACTTAACAGCTTTAAGTCCGCCGCAAAAAACATTGTCTATCTTGAAACAAAGAGTGACAATTTAAAAGCCTTGGCAGAGGATTTACGCAATAAGCTGAAAATTATGTCCGTTAATTTTGACGAAAAGGATTTTAAAGCGCATATTACTTTAATAAGGAATACTACGGGTTTTTTGCCGCAAGAACTCAGCATCAAAAAGCTTAGTGCATATGTCGATAAGATTAATTTAATGTATTCCCACAGAGTTGACGGCGTATTAACCTATACAAAAATTTATTAAAGTTTTTTTAAGCATATATTTTACAGTTACTGTTTTATTTTTCAAATACAAATTTTTTTAGCTCGTCTATATCAAAAAAACAGTAATCAGCGTTTTGTCTCATAAACTCGTTTACTTTTTTTACCTTGTCACTGGTGCTCCAACCCGCATAAACAAATTTTACTCCCGCTGTTTTTGCCATTGTATACCCCGGTTTTAAATCGTCTACAACAAGCATCTCTTCATACGGAATATTAAATCTTTTATGCGCTTCTTCAACAGGGTAAGGATAAGGCTTACGGTGTGTTTCCGTCTCGCCCCATCCAAACACCAAATCCGGTTCCAACCCAAAATGATGACGGTAATCACGTCTGATTATTTGTTCATCCGAATGGCTTGCTATGCATAAACGTCCGTTGCTCTCAACAAAGTCTTTTAAAAACTCGCCAAAACCTTCATAGCAGTCGGGAATAATGCTTTTGTTATAGTCTAACCATTCACAATACTGTTTGTCTTTTTCTTCCTTAGTCAGCTTTAATATGTCAACACATAAGGAATTAAATCCCGGGTCGAAACAATAATTTATAAACTGCTCCAGCGTCATATCTTTTAAATGAGGTCTGTAACGGCGCAAAGTCTCTTTAAAAGAAGGAAAATGCACATTAGGAGTTGTCTTTACCACAGTATCGTCATGGTCTAATATCAAACATTTATATTTCATTAATCACCTGATAGTTTATGCTGTATAATAATTTGCGGCTTAATACAGTTAAATTTTAATTCGTTATATATATACGCTTTTTTTTGTTAATTTTTTTAGGAAGTTAATCACCAATGGCTCTAAAAAAATTGCTAAAGCAAAATGCAAAAACTTATTAAAAAAGCGCTAACTGCGCTTTTAATAGGCTTTTGCAAAAATTACCAGCTTATCGGCTTTTTTGCCGTCCACAATACACTTATCGTCAATAGGTGTTTGGTCAAAAGGCATAACACGGGCTGTAGCCGAAAACATTTCCTTAATCTTATTTTCGCATTCCTCCTCACCGCACCACATGGCTTTTACAAAATTGCCTCCGTTAATTGCCTCTTCCATTTCCTTTAAGCTGTGCGCTTCTACAATATGCGAATCCATAAACGATTTTGCCTTATTGTACATATTTAATCTTATTTCTTCCAATAAATCTTTTACCGTGTTTTCGATATTCTCTATCGGCAAAACCAACTTTTCGCCGTTGTCACGGCGGGCTATACTTACTACGCCCTTTTCGATGTCGCGGGGACCTAATTCCAACCTAAGAGGAACTCCCTGCATTTCGTACTGATTAAACTTCCAACCCGGAGACTGAGCCGAAAAATCACCTTCGCAGCGTATATCGGCTGCAACCAGTCTGTCGATTAATTTTTGAGCCTCTTCCTTCACGCCTTCCTTATGCATAGCGATAGGCAATACAATTGCCTGAGTAGGCGCAACAGGCGGCGGCAAAACCAAACCTCTTTGATCTCCGTGAGCCATTATGATTGCTCCGATTAAACGTGTCGATACTCCCCAACTTGTCTGCCAAGCGTATTTATGAGTGCCGTCTTTGTCAAGATATTGGATATTATATGCCCGCGCAAATTTGTCGCCAAAATGGTGGCTTGTGCCTGCTTGCAAGCTTTTGCCGTCCTGCATCATGGCTTCCATTCCGTAAGTACTTTCGGCACCAGCAAATTTTTCCTTTTCGGTTTTTTTGCCTATGACTACCGGCAAGCATAGTACGTTTTTAGCAAATTCGGCGTAAAGATAAAGCATATCGATTGTTTCTTCTTGCGCTTCCTCTTTGGTAGCGTGTACGGTGTGACCCTCTTGCCATAAAAATTCCGACGTGCGCAAAAAAGGGCGTGTTGTTTTTTCCCACCGCAAAACATTTGCCCACTGATTGTATTTTAAAGGCAAATCTCGATAAGATTGCACCCATTTGCTGTACATATCGCAAATAATGGTTTCACTGGTAGGCCTTATAACAAGCGGCTCCGACAAAGTTTCGCCGCCTGCTTTTGTGACCAGAGCAACTTCGGGAGCAAAACCCTCAACGTGTTCGGCTTCCTTCTGTAAAAGGGACAAAGGTATAAGCATAGGGAAATAACAGTTTTTGTGCCCTGTCGCCTTAAAGCGCATATCAAGTTCCTTCTGAATATTTTCCCATATTGCATAACCGTAAGGTCGGATAACCATACAGCCTTTTGTTGGACCGTAATCGGCAAGTTGCGTCTTTATTACAACGTCGGTATACCATTGGGGAAAATCCGTTTTGATATCCGCTACTTCTTTTACAAATTGTTTCTCTTCCATACTTTTAGCGTCCATATATATTTCCTTTTAAAACTAACGCCGACTTTTGTCGGCGTTGATTATTTACCCTTAGCTTATTATTCGTCTTCCGCTTCGACGTAAATTCCGATAAATGTTTGTTGAGTGTCCTCACCTTCAGAAATTATTTTAGCATAGGACAAATAAACGTCGCTCTTGTCTGTTGTCGCTAAATACAATACGTAGTCGTTATAAATGTCAAAGCCTGCCCACGTTACTGCGTTTGTTTTTGTCGATAGCATTATTCCGCTGTCCTGTTCGCCTGCTGTCAGCGTCACATAATAAAGATTTGTGGCAGTATAAAATAATTTACCGTTGTTTGTCCCTACAAAAGTTGGCGCGTTTGTGGTATATAATAAGTTACTCTTTGCTCCGTTAGCTATATTAAAAAGCTGTATATATTTTTCGCTCGCATTATAAAAAATAATATATTCATTTTGTCCGTCATTATAGATTATACCCGACTCCAACAAGTTTTGTGTGCTGATTTTTTTAAATGTTGAGTTTGACGCGGACGTAACGGTGCTAAACTGAACATCAGCTTGGTTTGTGCCAATGCGGTAATTACCGTCTCTGCCGTGTGCGTCGTTGGTAACGGCAAAATATATATGATTGTTGTTAATTTGTTGCAACACCATAATGACATCATAGCTTACATCTTGACCGTCAGCACGTTTGCCCGTCATTACAAGAGTAACCTTATCGTCGCCGGGTGTGAAAATGTTGAGCGTGTTATATTTTAAGGTTATTTCTGTCGACTGATTTTCCTTCTTCTCGATAACGTTTAAGGTCAAAGCGATTTTACCGTTGTTTACGTCATACTTGTATGCGCTTACATTATCGGTAACTTCCTTAGCTAGCGGTTTGGAATCAAATAAATTTATACAATAAAGTTTATTTTCGTTAACATAAGAAGCGTATACTTTGTCTTCTTTTAGACTCAACATCAATTCGTATGTGTTGCTGTTTACCGTATACATTCTTTTGGTGTCTGTGCCGTCTAATTTAACGCTCATGATATCCAAGAAGGTATTTTGCACAGCTCCGTTTTTGTCGGTTGTAGTCGAAGGTGTGGTATAATATAAACGGTCGGAAAAAATAAACAAGCCGTTTAACGAATTTGTTGCGGTATTGTTGTTGAAATATGCTTTGGGTGCTAAAATTTCCACCTTATCTTTTGTTTTAGTGTTATATTCATTACTGCCTATGTCAAGGTCGACAAAGGTGTCGTCAAGGATATATTCTGTCTTTATGCGGCAGATAGCGCCGTATTTTACCTTGCCGAAGGTATTTTCGACATCATATTTGCCTACGTCGCCGTTAATAAAATAGGTATAACCCTTATAACTGACAGAAACTCCGCCGTTACTAATCAGCTCGCCCGGCATATCTAATACTTGCAGCGCATCAAATCTGAATGACTCTTTAGCGCAGCATGCAAAGATACACACGCACGCCAAAAGAAAGGCAATAATAATTAAAGATTTTTTAGTCATAATTAAGCTCCTAAATAGCTTTTTGCAAATTGCATATCAAATATTATAACCGCAATGTGTGATTTTTGCAAGTATTTGCATCTAAAATAGTATATCTATCTGCGTTTATTCAAAAATTATTGCACAATTTTTATATATTTTCCAAAAGACAAAACTCATATTAAGCTAAGCCGCTTTTTGTTTTACTTTTCCGTCGGCTGCTGATTGGTATATAAGATAAAAATAAAGCGTTGCGCCTTTTTCGTCAACAACGGATATTTCTTCAAGCTCTTCTTCCGTACGTTTTAACGGCTTTGGCAAAGCATAGCATATGTACTGCGGATTGTCGCCGTCGCTGACTAGCCCCAAAGCAAAAAAACGTCCGTATTTGTCGGTTATTTTAACCCAAAAACTGTTTTCAAACTTTTTTATCAAAGGATAATAGGGTTCAAAATTGTCAAAAACCCGCTGCAATTCCTCCCTCACGCTTTCGTAATAGGTGGTATCGGGCGGCTCGCTGTAAAACTTTTGCAGCGCCTGAGAATATTCGGACAAACTAACGTTTGCCGTTACTTCTTTTGTGTTTTTTACGGAAAACTCTTTTCCTTCAAAATAATTGGGCGCCTCTAAGATATAACCTTCGTAATCACCGTCAAAGTGCGTTTGTTCCTCCTTTTCTGCCGCTGACGACGTTTGCGCTTTTAACAAAGTATCGTCGGGATTTTCTTCCTTAGTATCTGTCGCTAAAATGGGGTCGGGATATATTATGTCAGATATCGGTTTTTGTGCTTCTGTATTTGTATCGCCGTTGATTTTTTTACGTACGCTGTTTAAAAATTCTCTGGTAAAAAGACTGCCGTAACTGCTGCCGAAACAAACAGGTTTTAGCTCTTCGCCTTCAATCACAACACAGTCGGTTTTTTCGAGCTGACTGTTTTCGAAGGTGTAAACAAAGTTCGAAAACTTTGTCAGCGGCTTGACACAAAAGACGCCGTCAACGAGCGACGCAACAAAATGTCGTGTACGGTCGTTTAAACCGCTCACGTTAACATGAACTCTGGTTGTTTTTCCGTCACTTATAAAGCCCACCACGCCCACGGGACTACTTGACGGGTCGATGAGACTGGAGAGTAAAACGGTCTTTTTTCTGTACATATTACTATTTTAATACGCTAAAAAACAAAAAAAATGCAAAAATAACCGATAATTACGGCAATTTTGACGTTTTTGATATTAATATTGTTTTTAAAATCGGCGCAATTAAAAAAACGCCGTTTTGGCGTTCTTTTATTATATATGATTTAGACCTTAATATATCGTATTTTTTAAGCCGGTTTCAAGAACATCTGCGTCCATACAAGCACGCCGCTTGAATCCTTTGCTACACCTACTCCTATCTGAGTAAAACTTCTGCCCAAAATATTTGCTCTGTGTCCGGGCGAATTCATCCAACTGTTCATGACT
>CALGIK010000243.1 GCA_937915515.1 uncultured Clostridia bacterium | reverse complement strand
AAGCAAACTTGAAAAAACGGCGCAAATCAAGATACCCGCCTTTTTGGAACAATGCGGCAAAGAAGGCGACGCAACTCTGCCTTCGGCTAAGGAACTTTACGGACTGTTGAAAGAGTTTGTCGATTCCTCCGGCTGCGGTCATTTGGTTGCGCCCAACCTTATCGAGGATTTTTCGCATCTTAGGCGTGCCTATCTTGAATGCGAATATATGAACCGCAAAATGGGGCGAATTGCAAACGGCAAACGTTCACCCTATGTCACTATGGCGGTCGACTACTCAAAGCAGGCGATGTCCATCTTCGACAGAATATGGAACATCATAGCGCAAAACAGCGAACAGCCATACGGCGGCAGAAACGAGTTTTTGGAAATGCTTAAAAACAGAGGTTTTTAAATTATGCAAACTACGGAAAGATTTGAAAAAGTGAATATCGACAAGCTAATCCCCTACGCGCGGAACGCACGCACCCACAGCAAAGAACAGATCTTGCAGCTTCGTTCCTCTCTTAGGGAATTCGGGTTCGTCAACCCCGTAATAGTGGACAGAGATTTCAATATAATAGCGGGGCACGGCAGAGTTATAGCCGCCCGAGAAGAAGGGCTTACCGAAATACCCTGCGTATTTGCCGAGCACTTAACCGACGCACAAAAACGGGCTTACATACTTGCCGACAACCGACTTGCGCAAAACGCCGGCTGGGACGAGGAACTTTTGACGCTTGAATTCGGCGAGTTGAAAGATTTGGGCTTTGACCTTAACCTGACAGGTTTTGACGCAAACGAAATCGAAAAGCTGTTTTCCGAAAACGGCAAAAATGCCGCCGATGACGACTTTGATTTAACCGCCGCTTTGGAAAAAGCATCATTTGCAAAATCGGGCGACCTTTGGACTCTTGGCAGACACCGCCTTATCTGCGGCGATGCGACGGACGCCGAAACGGTCAAAAGGCTTACGGACGGACGCAAGGCAAACCTTGTTTTAACCGACCCGCCATATAACGTGGACTTTAAATCAACAACGGGATTGAAGATAAAAAACGACAGCCAAACCTCCGAGGAATTTTACGGATTTTTGCTGTCTGCTTTTAAAAACATGTATGACAATCTTGCGGACGGCGGGGCTTTTTACTGCTTTCACTCCGACTCCGAAAAAGTTAATTTCTTTCGGGCGTGCGTGGATGCGGGCTTCCACTACTCCACCACCTGCGTTTGGGTAAAAAACGCGCTTGTGTTGGGACGCGGAGATTATCAGCAGATGCACGAGCCGATAATCTATGCCTTCAAAGATACCGCCAAACACAAATGGTATTCGGACAGAAAGCAGACTACGGTATGGAACTACGATAAACCCAAAAAGAACGCCGACCACCCAACAAGCAAACCGATTGACCTGCTTAACTATCCGATAAAAAACAGCAGTCAGCAAAACGGCATAGTTTTGGATACCTTCGGCGGTTCGGGTTCCACACTTATCGCCTGCGAGCAGACGGACAGAATTTGCTTTATGGCGGAAATCGACGAAAAATACGCTTCGGTGATTTTAAGAAGATACGCCGAGCTTAAAGCAAACGGCGGCGAAGATATAACCTGCCTAAGAG
>CALGIK010000242.1 GCA_937915515.1 uncultured Clostridia bacterium | reverse complement strand
CATCATAAAGGTGTTGATAAATTTGCGTTTAAACATTCTCCTTTTGCGCATGCCGCCGATAATACCCTTTAATGCCATTGCTAAAAACGTGCCGAGCAAAAAGTTAAAACCGTAAATTGTCGCCCGTAAAGTTTCTTTGAGACCGAATAACCAACAAATCACTTCCATAAGAAAATAGCTTACGGCGTAAATTGCCATTACAATGCCAATCTGAACTGTCATTTTATCTACCGAGCCGCTCATAGGTATCTCGTTGACGCCGATAATTTGTTCCAGCGTGTAATTTTCTTTAAAATCATCGCCGTTAAGTTTTATTCTGCCTTTTTTGAGCTGAACATTTAAAAAGATGACGCCGCCGATACACGCCGACAAAAAGCCTAAAGCGGCAACAGCCAAACCAAAACTCCGTCCCGATTCTAAATTAGGAAAGCCCCAAGGCGTGGTATCAGAATAAAGATACATACTGCCGTAGGTCATCGCTTGTCCGCTGCCCTGACCGTAACCAAAGGGAAGAATTATGCCGGCGCCGTTCCATAATTCGTAGCCAAGCCATGCGGCAATAACTGTTACGCATAATCCCAAAACAGCCTGCATGAGATAACCGCTGACCGTTGTAACGCCGCTGTCAAAAACCTCTATTGCACGCTGTCCCGTAAACTTCTTGTCGTTTTGTCTAAGTGCCATGGCAATAAACCCCAGGCCCAAACAATGATAAGTTATAATTTCCATAGCGGTCATGCCTGTCATGTTAGGACCGTTAAAACAGTCTAATTCAAACAGGTATTTGCCGCCGCCCTTTATGCCTCCCGTAATTTCAAAAATAACAAAGGAGATAATCAAAAGCAGTACGCCGCCTAAAACGGAACTGGGAATAAGTGATTTTTTAAGCGGCTTTATCCAATGCTTAATTACTCCCGCCATCAAAACAGAAACGCCGATTACACCCAAAATAAGGATAATACTCCAAACATCAGAGTCCCAAAAATTGCCCGCTGTCATTGTTTCCCTCCATATAATTTTTATATTTGTAGAAAAAATTAACATACTTAACGGCATTAAAACGTTTGTCGCCTACAATCTGAAAAACGTTTTCGCCGCAAAAAACCTCCAACTTATGCCTTCCTAAAACCGTCATAGATTCAACGGTTTTTGTAAAATCGCACTCTATACGCTTTTTGCCTTTTTCGATAATGATTTTATCGGCATAAAGAGTAAGTAAAGCATTTGCATAAAGCCGCTTCTTCCTTTTAAACAAAATTACGTTAAATACATTCACTTTGTCGATTGTCAGCGCTTCTGTTAAATTATTATAATCTAAACTTAAAACGTAAGCTCTCTGCGCATCGTACCACTCTTTAACATTTTTATAAGGCGGTTTTCCTTCTTTGCTGCTGAATTGCTTGTTGGGATTGTATTCAACAGTCAAAGAGCATTTAGCGCAGGTTAACTCGTTGCCCTTGCTAACAAAATGTGTCACGCCGCAATTAGGGCAGTAATATATTGCACGCTCAATGTATTGCGCAAGATTTTTTCCGAAATACTCTTTGCCGTCGTTACTTTCGTCGACATAGAGCTGACTGCAAATATATTCATAAAGCTTTTGTTCCGACCAATCCTTGTATGTTTCGTATTCCAAAACGCTTTCGACTGCACAATGCGTCTTGCCTTTACGTATGTCTTGCGCCCAACGGGGACTCACGCCGTAGCCTCCGTGCAAAACTAAAAAAGCGATAGGAAGTTTTAACAGTTTTGCTAACTTAGTTACTGTAGGATTAATAAATTCGGTTGCGCCGCTGTAAGTACGGTTGCCTTCCGGCATCATCATAATAGATGCGCCTTCCTTTACAATTTGCTTACAAGTCATAATAGAAGAAATATTCTTTTTTGATTTTATAAAGGGGATAGGCGCAACTAAATATCTGATGAGTTTTCCATAGGGGATGGAAAAAATATCTTCGCTCGCAATAGTATAAACCAGCTTGTTGAAACACGCCGCAAACATAAATTGATCCATCGGCGTTTGATGATTTGCTAAAATAAGATAAGGTCTATTGTCTGTGTCCTTAAACTGCTCATAACTAAAACCGTATTTACGTTTTAAATAAGGCACAATTAAAAAATGCAACAGTTTTTTTACGGTGTTATGCCGTTTTTTTATCCAAGTTTTTTTCATTCTAACATTATTTTATCATAAAAATAAAAAATTCATATTATTTTTATTAAATTTTGTTAAAAAAACCGCATAAATGTTATGCGGTAAGATTTTAAATACTATTTTTGATTATAAGCTTGCTAAAATACAAGTAATTTTCAGCAATTTTATAAATACCTTATTTTTAAAGGGTAAACATTATAAATTGCAAACAGCAAGCACTTCCTGATTAAAAAGCTCCATTTCTTTTTTTGCGATATCAATCAAATGAGAAAGGCTTTTACAAAAAGCTTCATCTTTTATCGAGCTGATGTTTATCATAAGGTTATATATTCCGCCCCAAATAGCGCTTACGATAAGCCGTCCGGCAATATATCCGTCGCTTATCACGCCTTTGTCGCCCCTAAATATAGCATTTTTAACAAGCGGCAAAAGTTTAAGCCCGTTTTCCACCGTTTTTTTTGGCGGCTGACAAGCTTTTTTGCATCCGTTTTGAATAGCAACTTTGCGTGCTTCCTTTTGTTCATCATTGATATTAGGCAATTTATAACAAGCCATAAGCTCATCAAAAACTTTGGCATCCTCGTCCATAATAACAAGAAAATCGTTTTGGATATTAGATGCGACCAAAACAGTTTTTACCAATTCCTTATCAGGCTCTGTTTCCTTTTTAAGCTGCTTGTTGACGGTGACATTACCAACCATACAAACTAGTCCCGCCGCCTCTGCGCCGTTGAGTGCGGCAACCGCTCCGCCTCCGGGAGTGGGTGTACTGCTGTTTAGCTTATCCAAAAAATCTACAATAACATTATCTTTAAACACTTTTTGCCTCCAAATTATACAGCTATATTATCAAACTAAAAACTCGATGTCAATAAAACACGTAAGAAGGAGAGTTTTTATTTGGGAAAAAATAAGAAATTATTAACAAGGAAAATGTTTATTAATATTGACGTATTATATAAAGTAAATTATAATAAATTGAATAAGATGCCATAATGATGTTTTTTTTGCTTATTTCTAATGTATGGCGTTTATGTACAATATATTGCTAAAGACTATTTTAAGTATTTTATCAAGTGGAGATATTATGAAAAGATTTTTTAAAATATTAATTCTGTTATCGCTTATTCTATCAGCGGTAAGTTTAGCGGCTTGCACGCAGTCAAAAAAGCACGAAGTAACCTTTAATGCTAACGGCGGCAAATATATAAGCGGTGAAACAGAACAAATAATAAATCACGGCAGCGGCGCCAGCGCTCCGGTTTTTTATCTAAAAAATTATGCGCTCTCATGGGATAAAGCATTTGGCAATATTACGGAAGAATCACTGTTATCGCCGTTTGGTCCTTTATAGGCAGCGAAGGCTTATCTTTTTCGTCGATAAAATCAGATACAGCTTATTCGGTAAGCAGAGGCAGTGCTACTGACAGCGAGATACTTATTCCTTCCTCCTACAACGACTTGCCGGTGACAACAATAGCAGCACAAGGCTTTTACAACTATCTTAACTTAAACAAAATTACAATCCCCGGCAGCATCTTAAATATAGAAAATGGCGCATTCTTTTTGTGTAAAAATCTATCTTTCTTAACAATAGAAGAGGGTATCCAGATAATAGGTGAAGGAGCTTTTAACGGCTGCATTAGTTTGACTTCATTGACTATCCCCACCAGTACATGGTATTTAATGGATTATGCTTTTAGCGGATGCGGATTTGAGTCGGTAATGGTAAAAGGAAATATATTAGGCGGTCCGGCGATTGAAGAACAGGCATTTGGCAGTTGCAAAAATTTAGTTTCGGTGACTTTAGGTGAGGGAGTGTTGGGCATTGGAAGGAATGCTTTTAAGGGATGCGACAAATTAACGACCATTATTATCCCAGACAGCGTAAACGTAATCAGAGAGAATGCTTTTTTAGATACTGCATGGTTAAACAATCAACCTGACGGAGTAATTTATGCGGGCAAAGTTGCTTATACCTATAAGGGAATAATGCCTGAAAATACCTTTCTCACTATTAAAGAAGGTACAATGGCCATAGCGTATGAGGCTTTTATGGATAATTTGGGATTGGTATCAGTTTTTTTACCTGACAGTGTAATATATATCGGACAATATGCGTTTAGTTATTGTCCTAATTTGACCACAATAAAAATAGGCAAAAATGTAGCAGAGATTGTTTCTTTTGCGTTTAGTAATTGCAGTTCTCTTAGCGTTATTTATTTTGGCGGGCAAGATATATTAGAATGGTATGAAATAGTAAAGGGTTCGGGCAATAACAGTTTAAGCTATGCTACTATGTATTTCTATTCCGAAACAGAGATAACAGGCGGCAACCATTGGCATTATGTAGACGGAATACCTACAATTTGGCAGTAAACTGACCTATTTTAGACGCATCAATTGTTAAATAATCGTGAATTACGCAATGTGAAAAATAGGAGTACAGTAAAGTATATCCTTTGGGATTTAAAGAACAACAATAATG
>CALGIK010000241.1 GCA_937915515.1 uncultured Clostridia bacterium | reverse complement strand
ACTAGAGCATTGTCTGACTTAGACAAAAGCGCATAACTTCCGTCTTTTACGCATAAAACAAGCTGATTTTCGCTTACAAAAACGTCCTCTATATTTTCGCATGCCGTCAGGATAAGCAAATTGTCGCTTTCCCTTAACGCTGTCAAGGTTTTGCCCCAAACTGTTTTAGCGCTTCGGTAGTCTTTAACAACACTTTTAGGCGTGTCTTCTTTTTTTGTATCGCTAATATTCTGCGTTTTGCTGTTCTGTTCGAAAACTGATAAATCGCTTTCGGATAAATCATCAGCGCCTTTGTTTTGCTTATCTTCTGTCATTGTTTTTGTTAAAGCGCCTTCTTCTGCTAATTTTTCTAACCGTGACAGACGCATCTCTATACCTTCGCCGTCAACTTCGCCGCTGTTTAAAGCTGCCTTTAAGCAAAGAGCCTCAAACAATATTTTAGCGTTAGTAGCTATGCGCAAATCGTTTTCGCTTGCGCTAAAAATTTCGAGAGCGAATGAAAGTTTTTTTAGCGTTGCGCTTTTTGCAATTTCTTTAAGTCTATCGATAATTTCGACAGGCAACGACAATAATTCTTGCGCATTTTCTACCGATTTAATTAGCAGCAAATTATATAAACATTCGGCTAAATCGCGAGAGAGCACATTAACGCTTCTGCCGACATTTGTTACTTCTTCAATTAAAGCTATCACCTTATTGATGTCTTTATTCAAAATACTTTGTGCCAAACTTATGACGGAATTAATATCGGTAGCGCCTAATATATCATTGACATATGCGTATGTTATTTTTTGCTCAGCCTGATAAAGAATACATCTGTCGGCTATCGAAAGCGTGTCTCTTACGCTGCCCTCGCCCGCTTGACATATAGCGGCAATTGCTTCTGCATCGGCTTCCACCTTAATTTTTTTAAAAATATTTGTCAAATGCTCGACAAGAAGTTTTAAACTGACAAGTCTAAAATCAAACCTCAAACAGCGGCTGAGTATGGTTTGAGGTATCCTTTGCTGTTCGGTCGTGCATAAGACAAATACGGCATGGGCGGGCGGCTCTTCAAGCGTTTTTAAAAAGGCGTTAAATGCGCTGGCGCTCAACATATGAACTTCGTCAATTATATATATTTTGTATTTGCCGTTTATAGGCGTATAACTTACTTTTTCCTTAATATCTCTTATGTAATCTACACCGTTGTTGCTGGCTGCATCCAATTCTATAATGTCAACATCGTTTTCGGCTGTGCAGTTTTTGCATTTCAAGCACGGATTTCCGTCAATATTTAAAGCGCAGTTGACAGCGCGCGCAAATACTTTTGCGGCAGAAGTTTTGCCTGTGCCGCGTGAACCGCAAAACAAATAGGCATGACTTATCTGACCGGATTTTATCTGGTTTTTCAGCGTTTTTGTGATATGCTCCTGACCGATGATTTGGTCAAAGGTAACCGGTCTAAATTGTCTGTATAAGGCTAAATGGTTCATATTTAACAAAGTTTTTTGCGGGCGCGCTGCAAAGCACCGTCCACCGATTTTATGCTTTTGTTGAGGTTTTTCGCAATCTCCTCATACGAATAACCCGTCACAAAAAGATGTACTACACGCTGTTCAAAGTCGCTTAAATTAAGCAAAATTTTTCGTCTTAAAAATTCCCGCTGTTCGAGCGCAATTGTACGTTCGAGAGGGTCTTCGCTGCCGGTTATCCCTGCAACAGAGTCGTTTTCGAGAGGTATATAAAACTGCAGAGCTTTGTTTTTACTGCCCGAATATTTTTTTACAGCCGAAAGAATCTGCCTTAAAATGCAGGTATACGCAAAAGTGCAAAAACTGTTTTTGCCCTCCTGATAATCACGCACCGCTTTAAACAAGCCAAACATACCTTCCTGCAATAAGTCTTCACGGTCACCGCCCATTAAAAAATAGCTGTTGGCAATGCTCCTGACCACGCTCTTAAACCGTGAAAAAACTTGTTCCA
The DNA here is from genome assembly GCA_937915515.1 of uncultured Clostridia bacterium. Classification (GTDB taxonomy): domain Bacteria; phylum Bacillota; class Clostridia; order Christensenellales; family CAG-314; genus SFEB01. The sequence continues at coordinate 635 of CALGIK010000241.1, read as the reverse complement.
TAGCGCACTGGTCGCCTGATTTTGCTTTTAAAATTAATTCGTCTTTAATTTCCAAAATATACCTTTGGTTTATCTATGTTTCAAAAACTTATTGTCTTTGACGCAAGGCTTCGTAAACAGTCACGCCGCAAGCGACGGACGCATTTAAGCTGTTGATTTTGCCGCGCATAGCTAAGGTAATTATCCCGTCGCAATTTTCCTTAATCAAACGGCTGACACCTTTACCTTCGCCTCCTATCACTAAACATATTCTGCCCTTTAAATTTGTCTCAAATATGCTTTTGCCCTCCATATCCGCAACAAATATCCATAAACCTGCCTTTTTAAGGTCGTTTATGGTGTTGTTTAAATTTGTGACTCTTGCTACCTTAATGTAATTGCTGGCACCCGCACTGGTTTTTATAACCGTTTCGTTTACGCCTACGGCGCGGTTTTTGGGTATTATAACGCCATGAACACCGGCGCATTCGCACACTCTAAGGATACTGCCTAAATTGTGCGGGTCTTCTACGCCGTCAAGCATAACAATAAATTCCTCTTCGCCGCGTTGTTTGGCTTCGTTTAAGATATCGTCAACTTCGCTGTAATTAAAAGACGTGACTTTTGCTATAAAACCCTGATCTTTTTTTGTAACG
>CALGIK010000240.1 GCA_937915515.1 uncultured Clostridia bacterium | reverse complement strand
GCCACCGAGATCTACACTCTTTCCCTACACGACGCTCTTCCGATCTCCTTATCGATTTGGTCATAACGCATAACTTCCGCTTTGCCTTGCATTGCCATAACCATTGTAATAGCGGCAGTCAATGTGGTCTTGCCGTGGTCTACGTGACCTATTGTACCTATATTGACGTGCGGCTTGCTTCTATCAAATTTCTGTTTTGCCATTTTGAGTTTCCTCCAATAATTTCTTAATTTTTAAATAAATTCAATCAACGTGAACTATTATAATATATCTGTGCAGTTTTAGCAAGTTTTTTTTACAATTTATCTTAAAACTCACAGTTTACCTGTTAATTTGTCGGCAAGGCTCTTTGGTAATTCGGCATAATGGTCAAATTGCATCGTAAAGTTGCCTCTGCCTTGTGTTTTGCTGCGTAAATCCGTAGCATATCCGAACATTTCCGCTAAAGGAATAAAAGCGTGGATTGCCTGAATGCCGCTGCGGGGCTCGATACCCGTAAGGTTGCCACGTCTGCTGGAAATATCCCCCATAACGTCGCCTAAATATTCCTCAGGAAGGGTGACTTCGACTTTCATCATAGGCTCAAGCAAAACGGGGTCAGCTTTGATACAGCCTTCCTTAAACGCCATACTGCCTGCGATTTTAAATGCCATCTCAGACGAGTCCACTTCGTGATAACTGCCGTCGTAAACGGTGACCTTAAAGTCCACTACCTCGTAACCGGCTAATACGCCGCTTTTTGATGCCGCTTGTATACCTTGATTAACCGGCTGAATATATTCCTTAGGAATACTGCCGCCGACAGTTTTGTCCTCAAAAACATATCCGCTGCCGGGAGCTAACGGTTCGAGACGGATTTTACAATGTCCGTATTGACCTTTGCCGCCGCTTTGGCGTACGTATTTGCCTTCGGTTTCGACTGTTTTACGGATAGTTTCGCGATAAGACACCTGCGGTTTACCGACGTTGGCTTCGACCTTAAATTCGCGCAAAAGCCTGTCTACGATAATTTCGAGGTGCAATTCGCCCATACCTGCGATGATTGTCTGACCTGTCTCGACATCTGTGTAGGTTTTAAAAGTAGGGTCTTCTTCGGCAAGCTTGTTTAAAGCTATACCCATTTTTTCCTGCCCTTGTTTTGTCTTTGGTTCGATAGCCACTTTAATGACAGGTTCGGGAAATATCATATTTTCGAGAGCGATAGGATGTTTTTCGTCACAGAGCGTGTCGCCGGTTGAAGTTTCCTTAAGTCCTACTACGGCTACTATTTCGCCGGCGTAAGTCTCTTCAATTTCCTCCCTTTGACTGGAATGCATCTGCAAAATTTTACTGATGCGCTCTCTCTTTTCCCTAACGGAATTATAAACGTAAGTGCCGTTTTTTAGCGTACCGCTGTAAACACGCACATATGCTAACCTGCCTACAAACGGGTCTGTCACTATCTTAAAGGCTAATCCGCAAAAAGGATGTGAATCGTCCGTTTGACGAACCAACACCTTGTCGTGATCATTAATGTCAAAACCTGTAACATGATCGATATCAATGGGCGACGGCAAATAATCGGTGATTGCGTCTAAAAGCA
>CALGIK010000239.1 GCA_937915515.1 uncultured Clostridia bacterium | reverse complement strand
GGTTCGAATCCCTCTTCCTCCGCCAAGGGAGACAGTGTTGAACCATTCTGAGGAAACTCAAACGATTCAATGCTGTTTTTATTTTTAAATGGGTTTAAAGTTTTGGTGATAAATATCGTCCAACGACGTCTATATGCAATAATTTGTGATAAATAATCAAAGTAATTTTGATATTACTATCGCAGTATCAACGGCAATAAAGCAAAAAATATTTATGTTAAAAAATCAAAGCGTATTAGCAAAGTCAAAGAATATTTTTTGTTTATACTTCTACAAAAGTTGTGTTTTCTATGAGCTAATGTCCCTTTAAAAAATAGCCCATTCACATACAATTAGTTGGTAAGTACCGTCTAGTATCAAATGTTGTATTAAAAAAATCGTATCAAATTTTAATCTACATCTTCGATATAGTCAAATTCGACGTTTTTGTTTCTTATTTCTTTAATAAAATCGTTAAAATATATGGGCAAAATATTAATTACGGTACCCCGCGGCGTTTGAGCGTTTAATTCGGGGCAGACGTAAAGCTTTTGTTGCTTTACCTTATAAATTATTGCGTTTACCTTATCATAGGTTAGTTTTTTGCCCAATAAATCAATCCAACCCATTTTTAACTGAATACCTTTATCAGTGATTTTATAATGTAAAAAATAAAGCAGAAACAGCAAAAAATCGCACAAAAAAGCAAAAACAATAGTCATTATATCCAACCAGGGAGTAATGCTTACAAACATTATTTTCCCCCAAAGTTTAAGCGCCGAGAAAATGGCGGCTGCAATCCAAATAAGGATAATTATTATGATAAAAAATTTTATCCCTATGCTAAAAACATAACGCTTTTTCATGTTTTACCTCAACAAAAACATTTTATCACAAAATAATCACTTAGGCAATTGTGCTAATACTAATTTTGTGTTAAAATATAATAAAGTACAAAATTAAGGTGATATATTATGTCCAAGAAAAGTCAATTGGTTAATTTATACGCGACAAGTTTTTCTGATTCGCCGCAATACATAGACAACTTTTTTACCCAATATTATGAAAGTAAAAATGCCGTAACATATACGGAAAAGGGATTAATTATTAGTGCATTGCATTTATTGCCTAAAAATCTTTTTTTTAACGGTAGAATTTGGCGCTTGCCTTTTATTGTAGGTGCATCAACATTAGAAGAATATCGCGGTAAAGGTTATTTCAGCAAGCTTATTTATAAAACTCTCGACCGCTTAAACTCAACAAACACGCCTTTTGTCCTGCTTTATCCTTCAAACAGAGAGCTTTATACAAAATTAGGTTTTGTTGACGTGACCTTTTGCGGAAAAAAGACGGTTAAATATGACGGAAACGAAGCAATCAGCCGTCCCTTTTCGTATGAGGAAATTTCAGTGTTTTTTAATACATATTTGCGCAATCGATATCAAATAAGTCAATACCGCACACTTAAAGAAACACAAAAGATTACGGAGCGTTGGGCTGTCGAAAATATCTGCGCCAAAATGTATTCGCTTAACGGAAAATCATGTTATGTAGCCAAATCTGACACCGAAATAGAAGAGGTTGTAGGCGACGTTGACGTTTTAAACGGAGTTAAGGAACTTGACGGGCAGGAACTTACAGATTTTAATTGTCATGATTTACCCTATACAATGGCACGTCTGGTTTCGCCGCATAAATTACTTAAAAGTATGAAATTTACCCGTGACGGAGAGTTTTGTTTTAAAGTGAAAGATGATTTTTATGCGCCTAGTAATGTAAGTGTAAACTTGAAAATCCACAAAAACACAGTTATATTAAATTCTTCAAGCAAGTATGATTTTGTTGTTACGGGTCAAGACTTATTGAGGTTGTCCTTTGGACAAATAATTGAGGGTTGTCCATTGAGTGATGTGATTAATCCTTCGCAAGCAGTATTTGTGGACAAATATTAAAGTATGACTGTGTTACAATAAATACTGGTATTTGTCGACAATAATATATTTATTTGACTTACTTGAGGAGAATACAAATGAGAATAATCGCCGGAAAATATAAAGGCCGTAAACTGGAAGTGCCAAAAACCGATTTGCGCCCCACACTTGACCGAACAAAGGAAACGCTTTTTAATATTCTGCAATTTGATCTAATCGACAAAAACGTTCTTGATTTATTTGCGGGC
>CALGIK010000238.1 GCA_937915515.1 uncultured Clostridia bacterium | reverse complement strand
CGCATATGAAATACCCCACGTTTTACGTGGGGATATTTATTACATATTTTAAGAAAATTTTATTTAAATAATTTGTGCTATTTCTTATTCGTTTACATGTCTCCTGTTGGAGTATGGTCAAAAATATTTATTTCCTCTTTTTTTGCGTTTTTGCTATTATCCGTTTTATTGCTGTCTGTTTTTGCCAAAGGGTCATTTATTTCTTTATCTGAACGTGATTGGCTGCTTATCGAAGGGGTCCCTCCGTCAAAAGGATCCACTGATTCGCCTTTTACACGTTTAAGCTCTTCTTTTATGCGCTTATCGTTTTCCTCTGCTTTTTTTGCCCATTTTTTATCTATAAAGTCACAAACTACCTCAAATGAAACTCCTTGCATAATCATTTTGACTTCTTCTTCATAGATAGTTTCTTTAGCTACAAGCACTCTTGCCATAACGTTAAGTTCGTTAAGGTGGTCTTTTAGTAAGTCGGTACCTTTTTTATGGCATTCGTTGATAATCTTATAAATCTCATCGTCGATTTTACTTGCAGTCAAATCACTTATGGCTTTTGTAGAGCCGTAATCACGTCCAACAAATACTTCTCCCTCGCCGCCAAGATAAACCGTGCCTAACTCCTGCGTCATGCCGAATACGGTAACCATTCTTCGGGCTATTTCCGTAACCTGTTTTATGTCTCCGCTTGCTCCGCCCGTAATATCGTTGATTATCAGCTCTTCAGCAATTCTGCCGCCTAAACTCATCGTAATGGTGTCAAGCATTTTTGCTTTGCTGTCATAACTGCTGTCATCGTCGGGACGCATCCAAGTATAACCGCCTGCGTTTCCGCGGGGAATAATAGTAACTTCATGCACGGTATCGCAATTGGGTAACAAATGTCCTAAAATTGCGTGTCCGCTTTCGTGGTAAGCCGTTATCCGTTTGTCTTTTTCGGTAACAAGCCTGCTGCGTTTAGCCGGTCCCATAGAAAGTTTTTCGAGACCTTCGGTTATGTCACTCATAGAAATATACTTGTGGTTGTTGCGTACTGCTAAAATTGCCGCTTCGTTTAATAAATTTGCTAAATCCGCGCCGGTACATCCCGGAGTTATACGCGCTACTATCTTAAAGTCTACGTCACTGGCTAAAGGCTTATTACGTGAGTGTACTTTTAATATTGCTTCTCTCCCTCGTACGTCAGGACGGTTTACAAAAATTTGTCTGTCAAAACGACCGGGACGTGTAAGAGCCGGGTCAAGTATATCCGAACGGTTTGTCGCCGCCATACATATAATGCCGCTGTTTACTTCAAAACCGTCCAACTCTACAAGCAGTTGATTTAAAGTTTGTTCCCTTTCGTCATTGCCGCCGCCAAGTCCCGCTCCGCGCTGACGTCCCACGGCGTCGATTTCGTCAATAAATATGATACAAGGCATATTCTTTTTAGCCTGGTCAAACAAACTGCGCACTCTGCTTGCGCCTACACCCACATACATCTCAACAAAGTCGCTGCCGCTTATCGAAAAGAAAGGCACTCCCGCTTCGCCTGCTACGGCTTTGGCAAATAAAGTTTTGCCCGTACCCGGAGGGCCTACAAGCAGAATACCGGTGGGGATTTTTGCTCCCATTTCGGTGTACTTGCGGGGATTTTTAAGAAAATCAATAACCTCGACTAACTCCTCTTTTTCTTCCTCTGCGCCGGCAACGTCCGAAAACCTTGTTTTTACGTTTTGCGACATGCGTGCGCTGCTCTTGCCGATATTAATAGCCTGATTATTTTGTGATTTTATGCCTCTTACAATTACTACGCCGAAAGCTATGAGTACTGCCGCAATTATGACATAATAAATTATAGACATATAATCGGTTGTAACGGGGTTGTCAAAGGATAATTTGACAGATGTAAAACCTGCTTCAAGATTGTTGTTAAATTGATCTACCTTGTCTAAAACCTGCGCAGGTCCGCCTGCGTTTACAAAAAAGTAATAATCATAGTATTGAGATGGGTCTTTTCCGCTGTTGACAGTGCCTTTAAGTATAACGTTAAAACGGTAACCGGGTGTGCCGAATACGCTTTCGATTTCGCCTTGATTTAAGTCCTCATAAAAATCTGTTATGCTTTCTACTTTGTCGTTTTGACGCATATTGTAAGCAAAATATGATACGCCCAAAATTACGGCGATAGCAACAATCCATACTAACCAGGTGTAATTCTTTTTCAAACTTTGGTCTCCTTTAATTGCATTTTATACATACAGTTTATAATTGTTTTGCTAATTTAGTGTATAGAAAAATATACCATACAATAGCATTGTTGTCAATCAAAATGGTAAAAACACGATTTTGATTACTGTTTATCTTTATTTTCTGTATATTTAACTGTTTAATACGTTAAAAGGCTTGCGGAAAAGTAAATTTTTTTCACGCAAGCCGTGCTTTGCTTATATATAGTTTTAAAATTTCTTAGGCTACATTAATAATTGCGTCGGCGATTGTTTGAGCCATTTTTTGCACCAGAGTCACTCGGTCCTCATGGGAGGAATAAAAGTTTTGAGCGCCCCTTAGACTTACCACACCCAAAACAGAAACGTCGCCTAATTTGGGCAAAGTTTTGTCTGTGGCTGCGCCGGGACTAATGCCGCCGCTTACCACCTGCACACATCCCACCTCGGTACTGTCGCCGACAGCGGCATCAATAACGGCTATCTTTTTGTCGGGGTGCATAATATGAATAAAATCCACGGCAAGAGGCAAGTTTTGTGCGTTTATGTTATTGTCATCATCGCCATATATAATTAGAGGTTTTTTCAAATTGTTTTTTACAAGACTGCCTACGCGCGGACCTAAGCTGTCGCTTACCACACCGCCTGTGCCGATACATAATAATACATAATCTTCTATATTTTGTACTGTACCTTTAATATTCTCGCTTATCAGCTCAGCAGCGTTATTTCGAAATACGGTAATACTTTCCATTAAACAAACTCCTTTTTGGCTTCTAAATGCCTATTATTCAATAACATAATTTTTGACAAGCTTTAGTTAAAATAAACATAATATCGGTATTTTATATGTTTTATTATTATTGATAATTGATAAAAAAACGGATATAAAAAAACGGCAGAGTTAGTCTATTGCCGCTTTTTAATTTGTAATATTACTTAAATGTTTAATCAACAATGATTTTTAACCTTTATCAATTACTTTTTAACCATGCTTGTTTTACCGCTTTGCTGACAGCTTTACTTATACGTTCATCAAAAGGTTGAGGAAGAATATATTCCGCATTAAGCTCCGCTTCGCTTACTAAATCTGCAATAGCTTCCGCTGCCGCAATGTGCATTTGAGTGGTTATTTGTTTTGCTCTTGCGTCAAGCGCGCCCCTAAAAATACCGGGAAAAGCCAAAACATTGTTTATCTGATTGGGATAATCGCTTCGACCGGTGCCCACTACTGCCGCTCCCGCTTTTTTTGCTTCTTCGGGCATAATTTCGGGAGTGGGGTTTGCCATAGCCATAACAATAGGGTCCTTTGCCATAGAACGTATTAAATCGGCATTTAGAATCCCCCCTGCGCTTACGCCCACAAAGACATCGGCGTCTTTAATCGCATCATTTAAATTGCCCTTTTTGTTTTGCTTGTTGGTCAGATTTGCCAAATCTTTAACAGCGTCATTGTCGTTTGGTCTGTTTTTGTAAATTATTCCCTCTTTATCATAACAAACAATGTCAGCTACGCCTTTAGTCAACAGTAATTTTGCAATTGCCGTGCCTGCCGCTCCCGCGCCGCAGATACATATTTTGCAATCTTTAAATTGTTTTTTAACTACCTTTAATGCGTTTGTAACAGCGGCTAACACAACTATAGCCGTGCCGTGCTGGTCATCGTGAAAAACGGGTATATCGCAAACTTGCTGTAATTTTTTTTCTATTTCGAAACAACGGGGCGCCGAAATGTCTTCGAGATTAATACCGCCAAAACTTTTGCTGATAAGGCTTACCGTATTTACAAATTGGTCTACGTCTTTTGTCGATACGCATAAGGGAATAGCGTCCACGCCGCCAAATTGCTTAAACAGCACACATTTGCCTTCCATAACGGGCATTCCGGCTAAGGGACCGATATCGCCTAATCCAAGCACTGCGCTGCCGTCGGTAATTACCGCAACAGTGTTCCATCTGCGTGTCAAATCGAAAGATTTTTCGGGATTGTTTTTAATTTCCAAACAAGGCTTTGCTACGCCCGGCGTATAAGCGAGAGACAACTCCTCTCTTGTTTTTACGCTCACTCTTGAAGTTACCTCAAGTTTGCCCCGCCAAATGCTGTGTTGTTTTAATGATTGTTCCATTATGTCCATATTTTCCACCTGCATTTTATTTTAACCCAAGAAAATAAAAAAGTAAACAAATATAAATATGTTTATTTTTTAAATTATGTATTGACAAATGCTTAAAATAATTATAATATCTATATATTATAACGTAAAACGTTAAACGGAGGGAAATATGAATTATGAAACTTCTAAACGCTACTTTAATGCTGCGGCTATTATTGGCATTGTAATTGCCTGTATAGCGCTTATTGACAGGGTTTATTCTGCCTATCTTGTATTTACTTTTGAATTAATAGAAGCGGAAACAGCGTCATATCTTGCTGTAGGCTTTTTTATTTATACGGCTATATTGGTAATGTCAATAAAAGGAGTAAATTTTTTTAATAAACCACTTGAAAGTTATGACGATTTAGATTTTGTTAAGAGAGTCAAAAGCTTAAAAGGGTATTCTGTTACATATTTTGCTATGGCTGCCTACATATTTTTAGGTGTCATGGTTTCCTTAATACTGAATGAAGGTGAGCTTGATTTATATGCTTGGATATTAAATGCCATAATGATAATAGCTTTTATTGCGGCAGGTACTTTGTCTTCTTCAAGTAAAAGACCGATTATTGAAAATATAAATAATTTTCTAACGGCAAAAAGGAATGCTGCAGCAACAGAAAGTCTGTTATATCAGAATATCAACACTACGGACAATAGGTTAAATCAAAATAATGACACCTATGATAATAAATAAGAAATTAGTATAATACAATAAAGTAATCCACTTCCTTTTTTTGGGGAGTGGATTATTTTATTATCAAAAATAACCTAAAGTCATACCTAATCAATTAAGGTAAAATCAAGTTTAATTGATATTCCGGAAGGGTAGCATTGGTTACCGAATGTATCAATGCATTAGAAGCCACGCACACTCTGACGGAAAATTCACCAAAGGTATCTACATTATTAAATTCGTACTTTCCTGCGCTGTCGGTACGGGTTAATTGCGTTTGTGCGCCCAAAAACATAATTTTTACGCCCGCCGCAGCATAACCGTTTTTGTCAATAAGCTTACCGTAAACACGTATTTTATAAGGGGTAATCAGCGCCTTTTTTTCTCTCTTATTTTTTTTGGGAATTTGAGACAATGCAAACTTTAATTTTGCGTTTACTAGAGCCGAACATTTTGCTGCAGCAGTAAATGCCTTTGCCTGTGAGGCAAAGAGCGCAGCAAGCTTGTCAGGGGCGCATTCCGTTGCGGCCTTTACGGCAGCTTTTGATTGAGAAATCAATAGTTGCGATAATGCCTGCTGCTCGTTATAAATATCGTTAACAAGCTTCTTTATATTAATATTGTTTTTATTTGATTTAATCTTTTTCGGTTCATACTCATCTATGTCGATTGCGTTACAAGCTGCAAAAGTATTATTTAATCCGCTGTCTTTGTCAGGCATATAATAATCCTCTGTCTTATTATATGAGCTACATTATATTTAGGTTATTGATTATTGAGTTTATTGTTATAAATAAGCAAATTTATTATTCTTTAAACATAAATTTATGCCAGAGCAAAGGACGATAACTGAGTTTTGCTTCGCGCAATCCTAAATCGCCCATATCTTCTTCCCTGTTTACAAAACTCAAATTCTGGTTATAATATTGGTTGACAAAAGCATGATTAATTGTCTCGTAAATACCGCTGTAATCACGCAAAGCCTTTTCGACATTTACATAAAGCGTATCCTTTACAATAGCGCCGAAGCAAACAGCGATTATCTTGTCTTGTATTTTTATTGCGCCGCTTAAAAAATCGAATTCATCAAAATATTCAACAAAATTGTCGACAGCCTCTTTGTAATAAACGTAGGTATCACTTGTTTCGTTCTTATGATATTGCTTCAAAAACTCCCTTATGTCAAGCTTATCAGCGGCTGTCAGCTTAATAAATTGCGCATTTGGATTATCGCGCATAAATCGGTTTATATGGTTGCGTTTTCCGTTAAAGCTGCGGCCTTTAAGCGTCTTTAAAGCTAAAATATCGTAAGCATAATCTATATTTGACTCACCCATGTCGATTGCGTTTAATCCTGTAAGTTGTTTAACTTCAAGAGTTAAACTTTCGGGTACTGCTATTAGCCTAAAGGGTATCTTTATACTCTTGCAATGCTCTTTAAGGTTATCTAATGCACTTTTTAAATCCTTTGTAATCGGCAGTAAAAAAGAGGTAACACCGTTTTCCGTTTGTGACAAAAAAAGGGTATCGTCTTTTATACAGTAACGGTAGTTTAGATAGTTGCGCCACAACAAAAGCACTAACGGCGAATAGTCACATAGTCGATAATGGTTTTGATATAAAAATGGGTAAAGTTCTTTAATATTTTGTTTATCTATTTTTGTAAATTGCATAACGTTTGTTTTGATTTTAGCACATTCTTATTAAAAAAACAACATTTAGTAAAAACCATAAATAAACAAAATAGTAAGGCAAAAAAATTGACTACAATTTACATTTATTTTATAATAGTCATAACTATGCATGAGGTTGAAATGAAAAAGGTAAAAATATTTGGAGATTCTACAATTGATTTAGGTAAAGAGCTGTACGAACAATTTAATATTTCCGTTGTTCCGTTGACAATTATTATGGGCGGGACAAGTTATTTAGACGGCGAAAATATCACTCCTTCTCAAATATACCGTCATTTTGAAACAAAAAACGAATTACCTAAAACAGCGGCGACAAATACCGAAACATATAAGGAATATTGGAAGCCTTTTTTAGATCAAGGTTATGATATAATTCATTTTAATATAAGCTCTGATATGTCGGCAAGCCATGCAAATGCGTGTAAGGCAGCGCAGGAATTAGGCGAGGACAAAGTTTTTGTTGTGGACACAAAAAATCTTAGCAGCGGCAGCGGCTTGTTGGTGCTTTATGCTTGCGATTTGGTTAAACAGGGATTAGGCGCTGCCGAGATAAAAAAACGCTGTTTAGCACGTATCGGCGCGGTGCAGGCAAGTTTTGTAATTGACAGATTAAACTATCTATATAAAGGAGGTCGCTGCAGCAGTATAGCTTTGATAGCGGCGACAGCGCTTACTTTAAAACCCAGTATAAGGGTAAAAGACGGCAAAATGATTACCGGCAAAAAATATATCGGAAAATTGGCAAGCGTAGCCGAAAAATATGTAAAGGATACGCTCAACGAATTTAATAATCCCGATTATACCCGTGTTTTTATTACTTACACCGAAACTCCGCCTGAAATTTTGGAAAAGCTTTTAAGCATTGTTAAAGCGTTGCCTTTTAAAACTGTTTATCTCACGGAAGCAAGCGGCACAATCAGCAGCCATTGCGGTCCCCATACTTTGGGTATACTCTATATTAACGACGGCGGCGTTGACAGCAAAAATTAGCCCTGCGTTTTAATTAAACAAATTATTCTTCATTTTAAAAAACAGCTATTCTATTCTTAATAAAGCCACTATTCATTGTTAAGCCGCCGCTACTTAGCGGCTTTTCTTTGTGGCTAACAGCGCATTTTAGAACTTGCTTTCAAGCAATAAAAAGGAGAATATTATGAAAAAGGCGTTTTACTATAGTTTGCAGTTTAACATTAATTTGCAGTTTGGCTGTTGTGGGCATATCACAGACATGCCACACAGCGCAGAAGTCAAACAAACAATGATGATTTTTTTACCCAATGACTCTATTAATCTCTTCGTTTTTATAGTCCCTCATGGGTCTACCTCTTTTGCCGATAATATTATAGATAATTATACACCAAAAGAGCCAAAAAGCAACCTTAAGTAATGTTTTTAAGTTATGTAATCTTGTTAAAACATAAAAATATATAGAAAATTCTTTATCATATTAGCATTAATATGTCTTTATCACAGGGATTCAAGAGAATATAATAATAAAATATCGACAAAATTTAAAAAACTGTGGTAGTATATACGTATGATGCTTTGGAGATTGACATATTGTCAATGTTTATTAGAGCAGCATGGAACAACAACTTTCGTCCTTGGCATTGCTACCGGTAGTTAAGGATTAAGTATTTATTATGAAATATTTGGATGAGGTCAAGGTTACAGTCAGCAAAGGTAAGTACGAAAAGTCTGGCGTCTATAAGGGCGCAATTGGCACCATTATCTTTGCTGCAATACGGCAAAATACATATGAGGTGGTTTTTACAAGAGCAGACGGTTCTGATTATGCAGAGATAGAAATAGATGTAGGAGATTTAGCGCAAGTAAGAAATTCAAATGTTACCGATGAAGATATCTTAGAAGACTTACCGAATCACGATCCAAATTGGTGGTGCAAGGTAGAAAACGGTTTTATCGTCAATTTAAAGGGCGAAAGAAGAATAAAATTGCCTATGACTATGATTCTTAATTAGGAGGTATTATGAGAAATAGAGTAGAATCAGTGATATTCGATATGCGTATAATGGCTATTGTCGGTTATGTAATTTTATCAGTAATTACAATTGTCGGTGTTATTATAGGTTTATTAGAACAAGAATTCATCAATTTGATTTATTTAGTATTAGTAGATGTCTTAATGGTATTATTCTCTAATGGGATATATAAGTATTGAGCATAGATTTATTATTGATTTAGAAATTGAAGATGATAAGTTGGTAATTGTTACATGTAAGAAGACTATAAAAGTACCCTTTTATGATGTTGAAGCAGATAATATCTTTGGTATGAAAACTACATACAAAGTTAAAAACAAAAGATTTAAATATTTTTTATTTGATAAGTATTTTGATAAAGCACTGTTACAGAAAATAGATGATTTGGTCAACTAAGGAGAAAATATGAATAATAAACTAAAATTTTTTTTAATCTACATAATAGTTTTCACAGCGCTTTTTATTCTTGCATTGTTATTTCTGTTAGGTTTTTCTATATTTATTGCGACAAAAGGGAATATCATAGGGATGATTGAAGGATTAGTATTATGCTCACTTATGTTGATATCCGTTATTATTATCTTCATATATTTTGCGCGAAGAATGGTAGTTTCTCTTGATATCAATGATGATTTATTGAAAATCAAAACTTTTTTTAAAGTTAAATATATCGGCAGTCGTGTTATTTGCGATTCACAAATAAGAGAAGGGTATATATCATTCAAAATTGATAACAGTAAAGTAAGATATTTTATTTTAAGCAAATACTTTGATAAAGAATTAATAATGCAGTTTAAAGAAAAACTGAAACGCTCTAATTAACAATATTAATCTTTTTGCAATATCTATGTAAATCAAAATATGTAATTTAATAAGGGAAATCAAATATTAAAATAAATTTTAATAATAAGGAGATTTATATGAGTAAAAAGGCATGCTTGATACTTTGCATTATTTTAGCAGTAGTAGTAATAGGAGAGGCTATTGTGTTTACATGTATACTTAATGAGAAAAAGAATTTGCCTAAAGATGCTACACTTATTATTAATAATGAGCATATTTTTACCGATTATGTACGTGTGCGTTATTATAAGGCTTCTCTTTATGCGGATTTGCCATTGACTGAAATACTTAAATGTTGCGATATGAATGTTGAGTGGCTTAACGATAATACCGCAGAGATAACCTATAAAGATAAAACCTATATTTTGAATTATGCAGAAGTTTCGATTATTGAAGAAGGAAGAGACAATGATAATTTAATTTTGCCTTTACCGTGTGGCTACCGTGTCCATAAAATTTTGAGAAGAGAGTTGATTTTGGACTCAAATACGATTAATGGTTTTTTGTTTTGGTTAAATGTGGAAATGAAAATTGACATTGATTACGATAGCTCGCTTGTTACTGTCACCTGCGGAAATTAAACGTTTAAAATCAAAATAAACCGCTAAAGAATAAAGAAT
>CALGIK010000237.1 GCA_937915515.1 uncultured Clostridia bacterium | reverse complement strand
CCTCATAACAAACCCCTTTTTTGCTTAACTTATATTAACTGCAAAATCCTTAAAAGCTTTTTTAATAGCTGTTATTTTAATCTTCTCTTTTAAAAGCGTGCGGCAAAAGCTGGTCTAAGGTATATGTTTTATAGTTTAAGTTTTTGTCGCCAAAAATAACCAAAAAATCATCGCCGCAAAACTCTGTCATTACTTGTCTGCATACTCCGCAAGGCGAACAAAAATCGCTGCAATTGCCTCTATGCCCACCCACAATAGCTATTGCTTTAAAATTTTTTTCGCCCTCGTTAACCGCACTGAAAATTGCCGTCCTTTCGGCACAGATTGTTGAAGAATAAGCTGCGTTTTCGATATTGCATCCGCTGTATACTTTGTTTTTACTTGTCAATAAAGCTGCTCCTACATTAAAATTCGAATAGGGCGCATAACTGTTTTTTAAGGCGTCTAACGCTGTGCTTATAAGCTGTTTAATTTCCTTCTCAGTCATCTTTTTTTACTTGGCTCCAAAAACTCTTGCCGTCAAGAGTGTTTTCTATCCCGAAAATTTCGCAAACGGAAGAACCTATATCGCAAAAACCTTCTCTCGTTTTTAAATCCACGTTGCTTTTTACGCTGTCACCGACAATAAGCATAGGAGTATATTCCCTCGTATGATCGGTACTGCTGTGAGAAGGGTCGCAGCCGTGGTCCGCCGTAATAATTAAAATATCGTTTTTTTGCATATTATCTATAAATTCGCCGAGTTGTGTATCAAATTCGCTGACTGCCGCCGCATAACCGTCGACATTATTACGGTGGCCGTAAATCGAATCAAAATCCACAAGGTTGACAAAACAAATACCCTCAAATCTTTTGTCCTGATACTTTATGGTTTGCTGCATACCGTCAAAATTGTTTGAAGTGTGTATGCTTTCGTCAATGCCCCGTCCGCTAAAAATATCGGATATTTTGCCCACGGCAATAGTATCGTAACCTTTTTTGTCAAGTAAATCTAAAATTGTATCCTTAGGCGGGGGCAACGAAAAATCACGACGGTTTTGCGTACGTACAAAATTGGGAAACCGCCCTACAAAAGGACGTGCGATAATCCTCCCTACTCCGTCTTCTCCCTGCATAATTTCCCGCGCTTTTTGGCAGATTTCGTATAATTCGGGTAGACTGATAACGCTTTCGTGCGCGGCTATTTGCATAACGCTGTCCGCCGAAGTATAAACGATAAGATTGCCGCTTTTTATATGTTCTTCGCCGTAATCGAGTATCACCTGAATGCCCGAATAAGGCTTGTTGCACAAACATTTTCGACCTGTGACGCTCTCCAGCTTTTTTATTATCTCGTCGCTAAAACCCGACGGATAAGTGGGCATAGGTTTTTTGCTTATTATACCCGCAATTTCCCAATGACCGTAAGTGGTGTCTTTTGCCGCCGAAAGCTCTTGCATACGGGCAAAGCAGCCTGTGGGAGTATCGGCTTTTTGCCCGAAATCCACCCCTTCTATATTAAACAGTCCCAGTCTAATCAGGTTTGGCGCATCAAAGTACTTGCTTTTGTATACCGCTTTTAAAGTATTGCTGTTTGCATCATTGTATTTTTCGGCATCAGCCGCCGCACCTATACCAAAACTGTCCATAACAATCAAAAATACCCGTTTCCCCAAAATTGACTCCTTTAATTTCTTGTTTAAATTATTCGGCAATTTCAAGCGCAAGCTCTATCATTTGAGTAAAACCCGTTTGACGTTCCTCTGCGCTTATTTCCTGCCCTTTTAGCGGACAATCGCTAATCGTGCATATGCACAACGCTTTTTTGGAAAAATTTGCCG
Organism: uncultured Clostridia bacterium; assembly: GCA_937915515.1. GTDB lineage: Bacteria > Bacillota > Clostridia > Christensenellales > CAG-314 > SFEB01. The sequence continues at coordinate 515 of CALGIK010000237.1, read as the reverse complement.
CAACGGAGTAGAGTGCGGCGCACTCCATCTCTACCGCTAAAACATTCATTTTTTGCCAAAGGGCAACGTCAGAGCTGTAAAAAACGTCACTGCTTAAAATATTGCCCACGTAAACATTCATCCCTTTTTGTTGAGCTAAGCTTTGCGCTTTTTTAAGCAATTCAAAATCGCCGATAGGGCTGTAAGTACCCGGCATTTTAAAACTGTTTAAAAAATTGCTGTCGGTGCAGGCTGCCTGCGCCAAAACTATATCTTTAAGCTTTATGTTGTCGGCGATGCCGCCCGCGCTGCCTATCCTGATAATAGTATCCACTGCGTAACTGCTAAACAATTCGTGAGCGTAAATAGCCATGCTCGGCATCCCCATGCCGCTTGCCATAACGGATATTTGTTTGCCCTTAAATAAGCCGGTGTAACCTTGGACTCCGCGCACATTATTAATTAACCGTGCATCAGTTAAAAAATTGTCAGCGATAAATTTAGAACGTAAAGGGTCTCCCGGCATTAATACTGTT
>CALGIK010000236.1 GCA_937915515.1 uncultured Clostridia bacterium | reverse complement strand
TGAGGAATACGCCACAAAAACCGTATATCCGCCCAAAAAACTTATTCTTAATGCCTTTGATATCACAAAAGCGCAAAACACAAAAGTGGTAATAATAGGTCAAGACCCTTACATAAAAGAGCGTCAGGCAATGGGAATGAGCTTTTCGGTACCTGATGATATAACGCCTCCTCCAAGCCTCGTTAATATTTTTAAGGAAATTCAAACTGATTTAGGGAAAAAAAGCATCATTAAAAACGGTAACCTCACTCCTTGGGCAGAACAAGGCGTACTTTTGCTTAACAGCGTGTTAACTGTGTTGGCGGGCGCAAGCAACAGCCATATAAACAGAGGCTGGGAAACCTTTACCGATAGTGTGATAAGTTTTGTTAATGATTTTGAACGACCCGTTGTATTTATGCTGTGGGGTGCAAATGCGTTAAAAAAACAAAAACTATTGACAAATCCTCTTCATTTGATCTTAACTGCGCCGCATCCGAGTCCCTTGTCGGCATATAACGGTTTTTTCGGCTGTAAGCACTTTTCCAAAGCCAACGAATTTTTAAGCAAATACACTGTTCCTATTGATTGGTAGACATAGTAAAATCCGCCCTATTTTGAGCGGATTTATATTATCTATCAATTTAATCGCCTACATACGGAAGCAGAGCTATTTGTCTGGCACGCTTAACGGCAATTGCAAGCTCTCTTTGGTGCTTACTGCAAGTGCCCGTCATACGCTTAGGCAGTATCTTGCCTTTTTCCGTAATGAATTTTTTTAATGTGGCGATGTCCTTATAATCTATTTCGTCCTTTTTAGCCACGCAAAATGCGCAAACCTTTCTTTTGAGGGGACGACGTGCAGGACGCTGCTGTTTTGTTTTTTCCTCGCTCATATAATTCTCCTTTAATTTTGCCTAAGAATATTAAAAAGGCAACTGGTCATCATCGTCTACGCTGGGCAAATCGTTTACCGACTGCTTTTTACCAAATTCGTCAGTTTCGCCGCTACTTGCATTGTTTGCGCTGTTGTTGCCGCCGCCTAAAAATTCCACATTTTCTGCAATAATTTCGGTTACATAACGCTTTTCGCCATCTTTTTCGTAACTTCTGTTTTGTATGCTGCCCGTTACTGCGCACGGTCTGCCTTTTGACAAATACTTTCCGCAATTGTCTGCTAAGTTACGCCATACGACTATATTGAAAAAATCAGCCGTAGCGCCTTCGCCGTTTGCGCTTTTATAAGGACGATCGACAGCAAGCGTAAACCTGCATACGGATATACCGCTGCTTATTGTACGTAAATCTGGATCCTTGGTCAGTCTGCCGATTAATATAACTTTGTTCATTGTCTACCTTCTACTTTTTTACTATCATATAGCGCATGATACCGTCGGTGATGCTAAGTATACGTTCAACTTCAGCAGGGACAGTGCTGTCCGCCTTAAAATTGATGAGCACGTAATACCCTTCACTCTTATAGTTGATATCATAGGCAAGCTTTTTTGCGCCCCATTTATCAACGGTGTCAATGGTACCTTTTGCGTTTACGATAACATCGTTAAATTTATTGACTAAAGATTCCTTCTCTTCGTCGCTTAAACTGTTGTCGATGATGTAAAGCAATTCGTAACTGTTCATCGCTTAATTACCTCCTTTTGGACTGATGGCTTTTGTTTAACAAAAGCAAGGATTTTAACGGATTAATATAATAACCCATTTAAAACGCTAAAACATTATAGCAAACATACCTTTTTTTAGCAACTGTTTTAAGGCAAATGCAAATTTGGCAGAGATTTTTTGTCTATCTATCAATTTTTTTAAAAAAAGCGCATGTGTTTTGTTTTACCAAAAAACAAAACTCATTAATATCTATATTTATTATCTGCGCTATTTTTTGCGCCACTAAAGCTACATTTTTTGGAGTATTTACTTGCCCCCTAAAAGGAACAGGCGTTAAATAGGGGCTGTCTGTTTCGGTAAGCAAACGATTAATCGGTAAATTGCGTATTATATTAAAACCGTTATAATTTTTAAACGTAA
>CALGIK010000235.1 GCA_937915515.1 uncultured Clostridia bacterium | reverse complement strand
TAGGCAGCGACGATGCGGCAACCGGCGATTATGACATAATGACAGCCGATAGGGAAAGTATTAAAAAATACGGACTGACAGATTTGCGTTTTGGCGACGTCGTTTTTTTGCAGGATTGCGACACTACACTCGGCAGGGGATATTTTTTAGGCAGCGGTACTGTGGGAGTGGTTGTTCACAGCGACTGTTTGATTGTCGGACACGGACCGGGGGTTACAAGCATACTCACATGCAAAAAAAACCTTCTGGTTCCCAAAATAAATAAAAATGTGAATATAGGAAGGCTTTTAGGGATAATTGAATAAGCCCGAACAACTAAAAACCATATAAGTAACAGCGTGATACGCAAAAATACAAAAGTAACTCTAAACACCAAAATAGACTTAAATTATTACGGAGCTGAAATGAATTGTTATGCTTGTCCCGTTAAATGCGGCAGTGACAGAAGTATCTCAAAAGGACGGTGTAAAACAGGAGATAATTTTATTATCTCGCACGCAGACTTATTTATGTGGGAGGAACCTTGCGTAAGCGGCAAACAGGGCAGCGGCGCAATATTTTTTGGCGGCTGCAACCTTAATTGCGTTTATTGTCAAAATTATAAAATAAGCCGTACAGGCGACGGCAGGGATGTTTCTATTGGTGAATTAGCCGAAATAGTATTCAATTTGGCAGCGCGGGGTGCGCATAACATAAATTTTGTTACGCCCAGTCATTTTACGACTCAGCTTGCGGAATTTTTAAAATTTGTTAAGCCGCACCTGAATATTCCTGTGGTTTACAACAGCGGCGGCTATGACGACGCGGATAGTTTAAAAAGTTTAGAAGGACTTATCGACGTTTATCTTCCTGATTTTAAATACGGTTTTGACGAAGAAGCTCAAACATACAGCGGCGTGAACAATTATGTCAAAGTTGCAAGCAGGGCGGTGAGCGAAATGCTGCGTCAGCAGCCTAAAAACATTTTTGACGACAAGGGCATGATACAAAAAGGAGTAATTGTGAGACACCTTATTTTGCCCAACAACGTCGAAAACAGCAAAAAAGTTTTGGATATCCTTGCTCAAATTGATAAGGATATGTATATTAGCCTTATGTCGCAGTATTTTCCGACGGCATCGGCGGCAAATTTTCCCGAGCTAAACCGTCCATTAAAAAAGAGGGAATACGACAGCGTTTTGGAATACTTTTTTAATTTGGGTCTTAAAAACGGTTTTATGCAGGAAATGTCCAGCGCCGACCCTAATTTTGTCCCTGTTTTTAATCTTATCTTTAACAGTTAAAAGTAATTCAAAAAAGGGCTTAATAGTCCTTTTTTGTTGTATTGATATAGATATTCTTTATAAAAGCTAATTTTACTAAAAATGCAAATTTTAAAGTTGTGCTGTTTTCGCCTGTTTTCCGCAGGCTTTTTTATGAAAAACTCTTGACAAGTAAGTTCTATAATGATATATTGTGGTTATCCCTACTAAAACGGTAAGGAATAGAGTATAAAAAATCTTAAATTAAGAAATTATAAGCAATTAATAATGTTTATTCCTACTAAAACAGTAAGAATAAGGAGATTTTTATGGCGGATACATGTTGTTCTGTGCCAATTGTAAAAAACAAAGACAGTTTTTTTAATACCGATAAATGGCGTTTAATCGTGCTTTTTGTCGGTTTGGCGTTATGCGTGTTGTCCTATTTTTGGGGCAGTATTATTAGTCACGATTCCTCAAATATATTGATGTATCTTAATCCGTCTTGGATAGTCATAGCCGTATGCGGTTATCCGCTTGCTTACAGTGGTTTTGTCAGTCTTTTTAAGTATAAAAAAATTAAAACAAGTCTGCTTATTACCGTAGCAATGCTAGCTTGCATAGCCTTAGAAGTTTTAATGTGGGTGGGCGTTATTGAAGGCGATGCTCACAGTCACGGCAACCTTTTTGCCGCCGCCGAAATTGCTCTGTTGATGTGGTTAGGCGAGCTTTTGGAGGATTTTACCGTTAAGCGCAGCCGCAAGGGTGTACAGGCTCTTATTAACCTCAATCCCACATCCGCACGCATAAAAATGGGCAATCAGTATGTTGAATTGGACGCCGAGTTTGTCAACGTCGACGATTTGGTTTTGGTCAAGCCAAACGAACTTATCCCCGTTGACGGCGTAATAACCGAAGGCGAAACAAGCGTATCGCAGGCGGCAATTACGGGCGAAAGCATCCCAATAGATAAATCAATAGGGGATGAAGTTTTTGCCGGCACTTTTAACCAAAACGGCGCAATAACCATAAGGGTTACCAAAAAAGCCGAAAACAGCGCTCTTGCCAAAATGATAAAGCTTGTTAAGGAAGCCGAAAATAAAAAAGCGCCTATCGAGCGCACTGCGGACAAGTGGGCAAAGGTCATTGTGCCGTCGGCTATTACGTTGTCTATCGCCGTTTTTTTGATAGCGTTATTTGTTTTAGTCACTCCTTGGCAAGTAGCCTTAGAAAGAGCAGTGACAATTTTGGTGGTGTTTTGTCCTTGCAGTTTAGCTTTGGCGACACCCACAGCAATTGCCGCTGGCATTGGCAACGCAAGCAGGAGAGGTGTTTTGGTAAAAAGCGGCAGCGCACTGGAGAGCTTAGGCAAGACACAAGTCGCAGTATTTGACAAAACAGGCACGCTGACGCTCAACAAATTGTCCGTAGCTGATTATTTTACCGAAATTGATGAAGAATCCTTTTTTAAGTATTTAGGCGGGGCGGAAAAACTCAGCGAACATCCTATTTCTAAGGCTATCGTTGATTTTTGTGCGCAAAAAACAGAATTGCCGCAACCAATCAACCTTACAAGCATGGTAGGAGTAGGAGTAAAAGCGACAGTATTGAACTAATTGCGGCAGCGCCTCCTCTCTGCACCGACATCGCGAGTGCACACATGGCGT
>CALGIK010000234.1 GCA_937915515.1 uncultured Clostridia bacterium | reverse complement strand
ATCTACACTCTTTCCCTACACGACGCTCTTCCGATCTTGACCGATTTTTTCGCCGTTGATACTAAACCAAGTTCCGCTCTTATTTATAAATTCGTTTTCGACAGCTAAATCAAAAATGCAGCCTGCTTGACTTATGCCTTTTCCGTACATAATGTCAAATTCCGCAGTTTTGAAGGGCGGTGCAAGTTTATTTTTAACAACTTTTATTTTAGTTTTATTTCCCGTCATTTCTGCGCCGTCTTTTATTTGGTCAACTTTACGCACGTCCATTCTCACGCTTGCATAAAACTTTAATGCTTTGCCGCCTGGTGTTGTTTCGGGGTTGCCGAACATTACACCTATTTTTTCGCGCAGCTGATTAATAAAAATCACGCAGGTATTTGATTTATTGGTAATACCCGCTAATTTACGTAAAGCCTGTGACATAAGGCGCGCCTGCAAACCCATATGCGAATCGCCCATGTCCCCTTCAATTTCGGCTTTGGGAGTAAGCGCCGCTACGGAGTCAACTACAATAAGGTCTATTGCCGAACTGTTGACTAAATAATTTGCAATATCAAGCGCCTGTTCGCCGTTATCGGGCTGGCTTACGTAAAGATTATCTAAATCTACGCCTAAATTAGCCGCATAAACAGGGTCAAGAGCATGTTCGGCGTCAATAAAAGCAGCTGTGCCTCCCATTTTTTGAGCTTCGGCGATAATATGTAAAGAAACAGTGGTTTTCCCTGAAGATTCCGGTCCATAAATTTCAATAATCCTGCCCTTGGGTACTCCTCCGATACCTAAAGCCATATCGAGAGTTAAACAACCGGTAGGGATAACATCGATATTTTTTGTGGATGCTTCTTCGCCTAATTTCATAATTGCACCTTTACCAAATTGCTTTTCGATTTGGAGCAAGGTTTGCTCTAACATTTTATTCTTTTCTTCTTTATTTACCGCCATTATATTACTCCTTTACAATTTTCTTTCTTAATATATTGTTTATAATTTTTTTATAGCTCTTATGGTATTGAATAATGCAAAATTTACAGTCTGACTGCGTATTTCATTGCGGTCGCCTTCAAAGACACATTTAAAAACATGAGTATATTCTTTTGTCGCAATAGCATTATAGACTAATCCTATCGGTTTTTTTGCTGATGCACCGCTGGGTCCTGCTAAACCAGTAGTGGAAATTGCAAGGTCACACATTTTAGTATTAAGCAAGCCTTGTGCCATTTGTTTTGCTATTTGCTCGCTGACTGCGCCGTACTCCTCTAAATCGTTTGGACTTACATTTAAAAGCCTTTGTTTAGCTTGATTAGAGTAAGTGATAAGCGAAAAATCAAGTACTTTGCTGACGTTTGGCACGTCAATAATTTTGGATGCAAGCATGCCTCCGGTTAGCGATTCCGTCGTGGCTATTTTAACATTAGCAAGCGTAGCTAAATGTACCAATACCTCACTAAGTGTCGTATCAAAATCGGCATAAATATATTCGCCAAAAACAGAATAAACGCTTTTAAGAATGTTGTCAAGAGTAGCGGGAGATACAGCTTTATCAAAATACAAAAACATAGCTACGTCGCCGTCACCTCTGTCATAAACCTTATAAGAAAAACCATTGCAATTGATTCCGCTTAAATGATTTATAATCAAATTTGCTTCAACACCAAACAGTTTAAAGCAAAAAGATGATAGAGCGGCATTAAAAAGCAGAAAATTATCTGACAGATAAGAAGCATCAATTTCGCTACTGTCACTGAAGCAAAATATTCGCCTATTACCAATATCGCCAAAAAAAGACGTATTATTGCCCTTTAAAAAAATAGGTTTAAACCCCTCAGGTAAGGTGTAATCATCAATATTAAATTCTGCTTTTTGATTACTATGTCTGTGATAGTATTCTGCCTTTTGTCGTAATTGGTCATTAATAACGTATTTAAGCCCAAAAAAATCTCTTAAGATAGATTTTAATTGAGACGTTTCACCTACGATTATTAATGTGTCGGCATTGCTTGACAGAATATATTTTTTTATGCCTTCACTGCCGTAACAATTAACAGTGCAAAACTCTAACCCTACTGTATCAAATAATTGTTTTAATGCGGCAGTCACTCTATTTTGTTTTAAGCAAATCAGATTAATCATTTTTATACTTGTCCTAAGAAAATTTTAATTTTATCCTTTTACTTTTCCTTCAAGCTGTTAACAGTTTCAATGTATTCTTCTATTTTTTCATATTTTATATTCCAGTCAGTTTCCTCAATAACAGGTCCGTGGGATGAAATA
>CALGIK010000233.1 GCA_937915515.1 uncultured Clostridia bacterium | reverse complement strand
AGGAGTAAAGCCGAGCAAAGGATCATTGTCGAAAAATTAAAAAAAGGCGAAGTGGATATAATTGTCGGTACGCATAGGCTGTTAGGTAAAGACGTAGGCTTTTTGGATTTAGGCTTTTTGATTTTAGACGAGGAACAGCGTTTTGGAGTAGAAGATAAGGAAAAAATAAAGCTGTTAAAAACCAACGTCGACAGTTTGAGTATGTCGGCTACGCCTATTCCGCGTACTCTGTATATGGCGTTGTCGGGCATGAAGGATATTTCCGTAATAGCCACGCCCCCAAAAGAGCGTATTGCCGTCGAAACCTTTGTGGTGTCGCAAAGCGATGCATTGATAAGAGATATTATTCTTCGAGAAAAAGACAGGGGCGGTCAGATATTTTTAGTTTACAATCGAGTTGAAGGCATAGAGTTTTTTGTGGAAAAGATACGCCGTTTAGTACCTGAAGTATCTGTTATTTTTGCGCACGGTCAGATGGACGAAATCACCTTAGAAAACAACGTTTTTGCTTTTTCGCAAGGGAAATACGATGTTTTGATATGCACCACCATAATAGAAAACGGCATAGATATGCCTAACGCCAATACTTTAATGGTTTTTGACGCAGACAAATTAGGGCTGAGTCAGCTTTATCAGTTAAGAGGCAGAGTGGGGCGCAGCAATATAGCCGCATATGCTTATTTTGTTTATAAGGAAGATAAATTGCTTACCGAAAACGCATTAAAACGACTGTCGGGAATTATGGAATACAGCGACCTTGGAAGCGGCTTTAAGATAGCTATGAAAGACCTCGAAATCAGGGGTGCCGGCAACGTATTGGGGCGAGAACAGCATGGGCACTTGGTAAAAGTAGGCTACGATATGTATGTTAAACTGTTAAACGAAGCGATAGGCGAATTAGAGGGCAAAAATAAAGCTGTAGCTTTTGAAACTACTATGGAAGTAGCGATAAACGCTTTTGTGCCTGCCGAATATGTTCCGTTAAGTGCGAGAATGACATTATATCAGCGTATTGCAGACATAAACAGTGATAAAGAAGCTGTTTCGTTAATTGAGGAGCTTGTCGATGTATACGGACCTGTGCCTGACGAAACAAGACGTCTGATTGAAATCGCTCTTCTTAAAACTATGGCAAACAGGGCGGGACTCATGAGTGTGGTAATTGACGATACCCACGCAAAACTGTGTTTTGTCGACCGAAACCGTCTTACTCAAAAGGAAGTTTTTGATGCATTAGAAGCGTACAAATCGATAAGTAAACTTGACACCTCAAGAGAGTTGGCTATTTTGTTTGATTTTTACGGCGGCAATGTGTTAAACAATATAAACCAAATCAAAAATTTTGTTGCTTTACTGCCACAAAATACACGCTGATACTTGCAAAATTTGCAAATGTATTGTATAATTTTTTGGTGTATGGGAAATGTATATACATTTTGTCTTACATATTTTACAGGAGACTGATATGGCTAAAAAGATTATTCGCATCACATCATTAATATTAGTGGTAGTTTTGTCTGCCGCTTTATTAGCAGGATGTTCTTTATTTGTTTTAAACAATCAACGTTATCGCGCCGAAACTGCGATTACTGTTGGAGATGTCGAAATTACCGTAGGCGATTTTATTGATTTTTACAACAACACGATGAATCAATACGTGCAAAACGGTTATGACGCTCAAACAGTGTGGAATGCTTTAGGCAATCAATTGTTGATGAATTATATTATCTTTGACACAATCAAAAAGGAAGCGGCAGATAATAATTGGATAGGCGTTACGCAAAATGCACCGTATGATGCTGTTGCGCAGAAATACGATACGGCTCAATACCTATTAGATGCCGACGATATTCAGTTGTTATTAAAAAATGTCCGTAAATCTCTTTATGACAGTCTTAACAGCCTCGTTGAGACAGAGTTAAGCAACAAATACACTCTTAACGAAGCGGAAAAAGAGGAAGAGCGCGCATTAAACGTCCTTGATAAATACAATATCTACGAAGGAGCGCTGACGGATGCCGATTTTGAAAACGATATCGAAAAAGTTAATGAGGAATTAGCTTTATATAAAGACTGTGACTATACTTCTTTTGAATCCATTGTCAATAACTACGTTTTTGATGAAGAGGACGAAAAGGTTTCTCCGCTTTTAGCTAAACTAAATAAACGTGTAAAGCAGGATGAAGGCATCGAAGAAGGAGACGAAGGTTATAAGCAAATTTCAGCTAAGGAATTTGTAACGGCGCAAAAAGCAGCGTTAAACAGTCTTATCCGCTCGGTAAAAACAAATTATTTTGGCTGGTCTTTGGCGGAATTTTTAGATTTTCAAATGAAGAGCACCATTTTTACCCGTCTCACTCAAGAGTATATGGTAAATAAGTATAAGGATATTGAGATCAACGACGTTTTAACAAGATTGCAAAATAAGCTGGACAATATTGTTTTGTCAAAACAGGAATATTATAATCTGTATCCTTCTAAATTTGTTGAAGATGTAGGTAAATTAAGCAAAGACAACTTTTTATATTATGTTCCCCAGCAATACCAAAACAAATACGCTTACGTCAAAAACCTTTTGGTGCAATTTACAGAAGAACAAAAAGAGCAGCTGGCTGAATACGAACGTTTCGGCAAAAACAGCGAAGCTTACCTAAATTTTCGTAATCAGCTTGCAACAGAATTGGTAGCAACAGATTATACCTCACAAAAGGATGACAAAGGCGAATATACGACAAAAATTGAAAATATCTTTAAGCTTGTAGGCGGTGAAATTAAGCTTACCGCAGATACAGTTTTAAGCAATGCTTTAAATAGTCTGCCCGCTAACACGGATATGAAGCTGCGCAATACGGGATTTGACAGGCTTATAGACAAGTATAACGAAGACCCGGGTATGCAGGGCAAAGCATATGATTATGTTTTAAGAGTTGACGAGCCGGATAAAGCGGGTAAAGCCGACAGTTGGGCGAAGGAATTTTCCGCCGCCGGTCGAAAGGCTGTTAAGGAAGGTTTAGGCAAATACGAAATTGCCGTCACTGACTTTGGCGTGCATATTGTATACTTCAGCGGTTATGTTGCGGCAGACACATTTGATTTTGAAGACCAAAACGAACTGTACACAACAAATACAGCTACTTACCGTTTCTACCGTGCATTTTATGACGACGTTAAAGCCGACATTTATAACGAAAGGTTTCAAGTTATTATTGACCGATACTTTGAGGAAGGCAAAATAAAAGTAATCAACAAAAACCTTAAAAAACTGCTTAAGGAATACGGCTTTAAAATCGAATGGAAGTTAGATTAATTATTTATAAAATTTGCTCTTAATTAAGGGCAAATTTTTTTTATCAAAAATGTATAATTTTTTAAAATAGATATATTACTAAACTTACCGATATAGGTAAAACGGTTTTAGTCATTTTTTATCAGTGTTATGATAAAATGCATAGTTTAGCGATTGACTTTACCGTTTTACCTCGTATCGGAGTACAGGCGGATTTGACCGCTTTTTTTATGCTCAAAAATACGTTTTTTATATCTGCCAAATTCTGTCGAAATTCCGCTTAAATCGGCAGATTTTACATATATTAAAGATATGGTTAAGGGCGAAAAAAAGGCAAGCGGCAATTCTTTTTTGACGGGTGCGCTGATACTTACTGTAGGCGGATTATTTGCTAAAATCATCGGTGCGGTTTACCGCATACCGTTGACAAATTTATTAGGAACATATGCAATGGGGCTGTATCAGCTCGTCTTTCCGCTTTACACACTTTTAAGTACTGTCAGTATGGGTTTTTCCGTTGCCGTAAGCAAGGAAATAGCACGTGCTTTTGAACTTAATTTTTGCTCTGACTGCAAGCGTATTTTAAAATGTTCGCTTGTCATTTTGGGTATTGTAGGAGTGCTGTTTACCGTTTTGCTGTATGCTATTTCGGATAAAATCGCCGCTGTTCAAGGTAATATTGAAGCGGCAACAGCTTACAAAATATTAAGTCCTGCAATCATATTTGTATGTATTTCGAGCGCTTTAAAAGGTTATTTTCAAGGACAAATGAAAATGCAGCCAACAGCAGTAAGCCTTGTTGCCGAACAGGTAATTAAGCTTGTTTTAGGCTTGGTGTTAGCTTACAGATACATGCCTGACCAAATAAAAGCCGTTAATGCTTCTATTTTTGCCGTCACTGCATCAGAAATTGTCGCTCTTTTGGTATTTGTAATAGCTTATTTTTTTAAAAAAGAAAATACGGTTTGTCTGCCGCCTGTGACGAGCAAAAAAGTCATTTACGGCAGACTGTTTAAAACGGCAATTCCTGTAACTTTAGGCGGCGTGCTGCTGCCATTATCGCAATTAATTGACAGCAGTCTTATACTAAACCTTATACCAAACGATGCTACCCGCATGTACGGCATATGGAGCGGCCCCGTGCATTCGCTGTACGCTATGCCTGTTATTCTCGCGGGAGGGATAGCTGCGGCAATTCTGCCGAGCATAAGCGGTTCTGCCGCCAAAAGGAATTTAGATTCCATCAACCATAAAATTAATTTGGCGTTAAAACTAAATAACGTTATTGTTTTGCCTTGTGTAGTGGGTTTTTTGCTTTTAAGCCGTCCAATTATAAAACTTTTATATTCGGCTTTACCGTACAGTGATGTCACTTTAAGCGCTCAGCTATTGATGATCGCCGCAATAGGCGCCTTACTTTTAAGTTATTCCGGCAATTTCACATCAATTTTGCAGGGTTTAGGCAAAGAGTTTATTCCGCTTGTTTTTTTAGCAATATCCATAGGACTTAAAACGGTAATGAGTATTATTTTGCTGCCAAATCCCGCCGTCAATATTTTTGCAGTTGCTTTTTCGCTTATTTTGTGCTATTTTGTGTACGTTACCGCCTGCGCAATATACTTAGGCAAAAATTTTAAAACTAGACTTGATATTTACTCTGTGTTTACAAAACCGCTTATTTGCTGTTTATTTATGGCAGTGCCCATTGTGCTTTTTAGCGTTACTGCGGCGGATTTTGTAAATAGCGTAAAGGGCACAATTTTAGTTATTGCCGTCGCTTTTGTTGTATATGCGTGTGCTGTTTTAGCTTTAAAAGTATTTGAAGGTTTAACGCCTAAACAAATAAAAAAATACATGTACAGGGGAAAAAAGCATGCAAAACCGGGTATTTCCGCCGATTGACAGTAGTACTTATCTAACTGTAAAAGGCGATTTCGTCTTAAAAAATACCGATGATGACCTTTTGATTGTTGAGTTGCCAAAGGATTTTAAAGAGCGGCTAAAAACTTATTTTGACGAAAGTATTACGTTATATGTTTTTAATGAAGGCATATGGACTACTGCTAGCCTTAAAGATTTGACACTTATTGAAGCTATCTTTGTGCCCAAACAAAGTTTTTTAAACAAAAAGAAGTTTGGCTTTTTAGATGTGGTTAATATCCTGAAATATTTGCGCAGTGAAAAAGGATGCCCTTGGGACAGAGAGCAGACATTGCTTAGCATAAGAGCAAACACTATTGAAGAAGCGTATGAGCTTGTCGACGCTGTCGAGCTTAAGGACAGCAAAAAAATGACGGAAGAAATCGGGGATTTGCTGCTTCAAAGTGTGTTTTACATCTTAATGGCGGAGGAAGAGGACTTTCTTAATGCTCAAAACGTTTTTGACTGTCTTTGTGAAAAATTGATTACACGTCATACGCATATTTTTGGCTTTGACAAAGCAGCAGACGAAAATCAGGCGCTTTCGGTTTGGGAAGCCAACAAAGCTAAGGAAAAAAGCTTTTTGACGCATACGCAAAACTTAAAAGACGTGCCAAATTGTATGCCGTCGCTTATGCGCAGCATTAAGGTGCAAAAACGCGCCTCTAAAGCCGGCTTTGATTGGACGGACAAGAGTCAAGTTGTAGAAAAATGTCTTGAAGAAATATCCGAAACAATACTGGCATATAATTCTCACGAAAAAACAGCCATTCAAAACGAAATAGGGGACTTGCTTTTTAGCATAGTCAATTTATGCAGATTTTTGGATGTTTCACCGGAAATTGCCTTAAATTCTACCACTAACAGATTTATACGCCGTTTTGAGTATATCGAAAAAGAGCTTGACAAGCAAGGCAAAAAATTTGAAGAGGCTTCTTTATTTGAAACGGACAAGCTTTGGAAAGAAGCAAAAGAGGCGCTTCGTGAAGAATAATCTGCCTGATCTTATGCTGTCGCCTCTGGCGGGTTATACCGATGCGGGATTTAGAAAATTGGCAAAAATGTACGGTTGCGGCATCACCGTAACCGAAATGGTTTCGGCTAAAGCTCTCTTGTACAAAAATCCAAACACTAAGGTATTGCTGTTTAATGACGAAAGCGGCTTTAAAGCAGCACAGCTTTTTGGCAGTGAGGCATCGGTTTTTGCAGAGGTAGTCAAATTTGATTGCTTGGCTCCTTTTGATGCAATCGATATAAATATGGGCTGTCCGCAGCGTAAAATAATAAGTAACGGCGAAGGGTGCGCTCTTATGGAGGACCTGTCAAGAGCTGCAAAAATTATAAGAAGCGTCAAAAACAATACGGATAAATTGGTGTCGGTAAAATTCAGAAAGGGTTACATAAACAAAAACTCGGCGGCGGAATTTGCTAAAATGTGCGCCGACAACGGTGCGGATTATATCACCGTACACGGCAGGACAAGCAGTCAGCAATTTTCGGGAAAAGCCGACTATGCGGCGATAGCATCAGCCGTTAAAGCCGTTAACATTCCCGTTTTTGCTAACGGCGACGTAATCGACCGAAACAGTTATTTAAAAATAAAAGACGAGACAGGTTGTTTTGGCGTGGCAGTGGGGAGAGGAGCCATAGGCAAACCGTATATTTTTTGCGAACTATTAAATAAAGATTATAATTTTGATATTTTAGAGGCTGTTAAACTGCACATAAATACCTTACTAAAAATTTATGCCGACCATATTGTTGCAAATGATATAAAAAAACATATAGTAAATTATGTAAAAGGTATGCGTAACAATAAAGAATTGATAAATTTTATTATGCAAAAGAAAGATACCTTAAGTATACTTAATGAGTTAAAAAATTTTTTGAATAAAAAAAGCAATACAAGTCAAGATATTTAAATTTTTATCTGCTAAAATCACATTCGGAGGCTGACGTTTTTGAACAATAAGGAACACGCTGCTGCCGTTAAAAAAATGCAGGATTTTATTGCGGAGCGCCTTAATCAAGATATCACGATGAAAAAGCTGTCAAACGCATGCAATTATTCGCCTTATTTTGCGGCGCGTATTTTTAAGGAGTATACCGGTTGTTCCCCTTTTGAATACATTCGCAAAATGAGACTGACTAATGCAGCAAAGATATTGCGAAACGGTTTTGATAAGGTAATAGACGTTGCGTTAAATTTTGAGTTTGACAGCCACGAGGGTTTTACCAGAGCCTTTAGCAAGGAGTTTGGTATTTCGCCGTATAAGTACAAGACAAATCCTGTGCCTATCAAGTATTTTATTCCTTATGATTCTCTTAACCGTTGGCTTACTAAAAACAAAGAGGTTAAAAAAATGGAAAACAAAAAAACGGTTACAATTTTTACGCAGGTTATCGAAAGACCCAAAAGAAAGGCTATTATTAAAAGAGGAATAAACGCTAAGGATTATTGTGAATATTGCACCGAAGTAGGCTGCGATATTTGGGGCGTTTTGGAAAGCATAAAGGAGGCTTCGTATGAGTCTGCAGGCTTTTGGCTGCCCGAAAAACTAATAAAAAAAGGCACGTCAAAATATGTGCAAGGTGTGGAAGTACCTCTTGATTATCACGGCGCTATACCCGAGGGGTTTGAGATTATTGATTTGGAAGAACATAGTTATATGGTTTTTCAGGGACCGCCTTTTGATGATGCCGTTTATGAAGAAGCAATTAGCGACGTTTGGGAAAGTATAGATAGTTTTAATCCTGAAATTTACGGATTTTTATGGGCGGACGAAAGCGCGCCTCGTTTTCAGCTTGCGCCGCTTGGTTACAGAGGTTATATCGAAGCACGGCCGATTAAAAAGAAATAGATTTTTGTAACAAAAATATTTAGCAAGAGCATATTAAACGTCAAAAATTTTGGCGTTTTTTTATACTTTAATAATTACGCTAAAGCATTTTAGACGAAAAATTTAGGTTGAATTATCGATTAAATATAAAGCAATTTTCTTAAAGCAAGCTTTTGTTTGACACTTTTAATCAAGTAGAGTAAAATATCATATAGTAATTTAATATAAGTTTTTAAATGTTCGACCGTATTAAAACTCAACAAAATATTGTTATGTAACATTTAAAAATACGCAAAATGAGCAAAATAATCAATGGTATTAAGGAGTTTTAATAAATGAAAAAGAGTATTACCGATATAGACGTTTTAGGCAAAAAATGTTTGGTGCGTGTGGATTTTAACGTACCTCTCGATGCGCAAAAAAACGTTACCGACGATACCCGTTTGGTCGGCGCATTGCCTACGGTAAAATATCTTATCGAAAAAGGCGCACGGGTAATTTTAGCAAGCCACTTGGGACGTCCCAAAGGAGTCTTTAATGAGGAATTTAGTCTTGCTCCCGTTGCGGCGGCTTTTTCGAAACTATTGGGTAAGCCGATAAAAATGGCAACAGAAATCGTTGGTGAAAAAGTCAAAAAAATGGCGGACGAACTAAAAAACGGCGAAGTTATGATGCTCGAAAATACCCGTTTTGTCAAAGGCGAGGAAGCTAACGATGACCAATTAAGCAAACAATTAGCTCAGCTTTGTGACGTATATGTTAATGACGCTTTTGGCACAGCGCACCGCGCGCACGCAAGTACGGCAGGTGTAGCAAAATATGTGCCTGTTGCCGTAAGCGGATTTTTAATTGCACGTGAAATTGAAATTATGGGCAAGGCACTTTCCGCTCCTCAACGTCCTTTTGTTGTGGTTTTGGGCGGCGCAAAAGTAAGCGACAAAATAGGCGTTATCAAAAACTTGCTTAATAAAGCCGATTATATATTGGTGGGCGGCGGCATGGCATACACCTTTTTTAAGGCGTTAGGATATAACATCGGTACATCCATTTGCGAGGACGAAAAAGTAGGTTTAGCAAAAGAGCTTATTGCTCAGGCGAAAGAAAAAAAGGTCAACTTTATGCTGCCTGTCGACACTGTAGTTGCCGACAAATTCAGCAACGATGCGCATTTTACCGTTATGGACAGCAGCGGCTTGCCAACGGATATGATGGGTATGGACATAGGGCCGTTAACT
>CALGIK010000232.1 GCA_937915515.1 uncultured Clostridia bacterium | reverse complement strand
AAGAATATCACTTTTGGTTTTAAGTTGCAACTTAAAACCAAAAGTGATATTCTTTTTTTATGAAAAAAACTTCATTAGATTTTGCGCATTCGTACATAAAAAAAGCGGGCGTAACGGGTATCAACCTTGACGGTTATTTGTACGCTAACCCCGATGCAGACATTTTCACCGACGAAAAAAACAGCGGCTTAATGATAATCAAAGAAAGACGCACGCTGTTGCATTCAACCGAAAAGGATTTTTTAACAAAAGCTTACAATTTTACGGCGGACGACTCATTTTTCAGTTGCGTGGAGCGTAGCTCGGCGGAGTTTTTGGCAAAAACAAAAGGCGCACGTTTAAATGAGTTGTGCCATATTCTTAGTTACAACAAAAAACAGGTTGACTGTCCACCTATAGATAACTGCTTGACTATTAAGGAAATCGATTTAAAAGACATCGACATTATAAATGATTTTTACACATATAAAAGCGAAGACTCCCGTGAAAAATTGTTTAGAGAAATATCTTTGCGTACAAGTTCGGCTTTGTACGACCAAAAGGGCAATATTTTAGCTTGGAATCTTTTACACGACGATTTTTCTATGGGCGTAATGTTTGTGCCTCCCCTTTACCGCGGCAAAGGTTATGCGCAGATTGTGGCAACAGACTTGATAAAAAAGGTTATTGCGCTTGGCAAAACACCTTATATTCAGGTGGTTTATAATAACGTTGCAAGTTTAGCCCTTTCGGAAAAGTTGGGATTTAAAAAGATTTTTGAGGCGTATTGGTTTAGTAAGCAATAAGTTTTATTTATATAGCTAAAAGCACAGCCTATAACGCAAAAAAATTGTATATGATTATTCATTTAATTAGTTTTAATGTCCAGATAAAATTATAAATTGCTTGTATTGTACGATTTTCTGTGATATTATTATCAAGGAGAAAAAACTATGACAATTTCCGATATAAGTATAAAGGATAAAAACTCACAAATTTCCCATTTGATTGATATTTTGTCAACAAAAGACAGATGCAATGCTTTTAACTCTTTACAAGAAAAATCAAAAACAGACGCTTCCGTTTATCCTTATTGGGATATTTTTACAGAGCTTTTAAAAAGCGAAAACGCATTTGAGCGCAGTATCGGAATACATCTAATCGCCGTTAATACAAAATGGGATACCCAAAACAAATTTGATGTTGACCTGTATTTAAAAATGTGTGACGATATTTCTCTTGTTGTCTCCCGCGCCTGCATACAGAATCTCGAAAAGATATTAAAAAATAAAAATTATGATATGCAAATATGTAAAAGAATAAAGGAAAAGTTTAATAGTTTAGATGTCGACCTTCGACCCATTACTCATCGCAACGTATTAAAAAAAGATATGGCTGCAATTTTAAAGCTAATAAATAATTGATTACAATTTCAATGATATTAAAAGCAGATTTATAATTTGTATAAATTTTAATCTCGTTGGTAATTGATTTTTGTTATTTAGTTCTTTTTTTGTATGGTCACATTTTTTTCTACAATATAAATAATAATTCAAAATGATGTTAATAAATATTCATAGCGATTTTACGTAAACTACTAAGACAATTAAACTAATTTTGATGTAAAACGATTGACTTTTTTTAAAAAAAAGTTAAAATTAGTGCAGTAATCATTTTTAAGGGCTTTTAGCCAAATATACCTTAAATAGGTAAGAGGAAATATTATCGATATAAACGCTGTTAAAAAATAAAACAAATTTATTTTTATACAACTTTCGCTTTTATTGGAGGTGAACAATGGAAATTTTGGACTTGTTGAAAGAGAAAAAAATTTCTCAGGTTACGGAGCTGCTTGACGGCATGAACAACGTAGACATTGCAACTTTGCTTGAAGAAATCGAATTAGAATGCGCTATAAAACTGTTCCGATTGTTAAAAACCGACGATGCTGCGGAAGTTTTTTCGTATTTAAACACTCATACTCAACAAAAATTTGTCGAAATAATTTCGGAAAAAGAAATAACTAATATTATAGACGAATTGTTTATGGACGACACCGTTGACCTGATTGAGGCAATGCCTGCTAATGTGGTCAAAAAAATTCTTAAAGCCACTAAGCCGGAATTAAGAGCGGAAATCAATAAGTTTTTGGCATATCCCGTTAACAGTGCGGGAAGTATTATGACGTCGGAATACCTTGATTTAAAGCAGGGCATTACTGTTAATCAAGCTTTAGAAAGGATAAGAAAAATCGGCGATTTTAAGGAGACGGTTAACTCCTGCTATTGCGTCGACGTTACAAAGCATCTTATCGGCGTTGTTTCCATTAAAGATTTGTTATTGTCGCAGCCTGATACTCTTATAGACGATATTATGACTACAAACGTTATTTTTACGACAACGCACACAGACCAAGAAGAAGTATCAAAGACAATAAAAAAATATGATATATTGAGCATTCCCGTTGTAGACGGCGAGGAACGAATGGTAGGCATTATCACTATTGACGATATTATCGACGTCATTGAGGAAGAGGCAACGGAAGATATTCAAAAAATGGCGGCTATCACCCCTACCGATAAGCCTTATCTAAAAACAAGTGTCTGGAGGATATGGCTCAACCGTATGCCTTGGCTTTTAATTCTTCTTATTTCGGCGACTTTTACCGGACTTATTATCAACAGCAATGAGGAAACTCTTAATTTGCCTATAATCGGCATTATCTTAACGGGCTGCATACC
>CALGIK010000231.1 GCA_937915515.1 uncultured Clostridia bacterium | reverse complement strand
AAACACATCGTAAGCAGTATCAAGTTTGTCTAATTGTTTAGAGGCTTCGTTGCCTGCTTCGCCCGACTGAAACTGTTTTTCACGCAGTTCTGCTCTTAGTTGTTTATATTTTTGCGTTACTTGTTCGAAGGTTGCCGATTGGTCAATTTGCAGTATTTGTGAGGCTTGTTCTATCGTCATTTTTATTACTCCCTGTATAGTTATCCATTATGTTTAAAGTCTTTTGCCGCATATTTAAGTATATAATATTTTTTAACACGCAAGAATAAGCATTTAAATTAAGATTATTAAAATTCTCCGCTATTTTATTGAGTGTCGCAAAGAATAAAAATTCTAAAGCTTCTCTGTTTTTAGTTACAAAACTCTTTGCGTCGGTAAAATTATCAAGCCAGGCAATCAGAGGATTGTAGTTATGTTTTTTAAAATCCCTTTTAAGGTCATCCAGCGCATCTATTAAATATATCCATTTTCCTACGTTGTAACAAAGCGAAATAAGCTCGCTATTTAGTTTGCCGTCCAACACATAAAGTGCTACTTCCACCAATATCTGAGCGGAATAATGACAAACCTTATCGATATTGCCGTCGTTTTGCTTTTCGGCAGTTAATAATTGCTGATACAAAGAGCGTATTTTTGCGTCAAGCTCAATTGCAGCGGTTTTTGCTGATAAATAAGGCTTTTTTAGCGCCCAAACAGCAATGCGTTTTGCCAATGATAATTCGTCCTTGACATCGTCTTCGGCGTTTAACCTTAACAACAAAATGTTTGCAGTGGCTATTTTGTCCGTGATAAAATCCCTTTGCATAATACTGCGCTTTTTTAAAGGCGACGTTGCGCAAAAATCCATTTTTATTTGCGCTTGAGTATCAGTAACGCTATGCAAAAGCACATTAAGAAAGTTTACGTCAAAGTTAGCTGTCAAACGTGCTTTGTTGCCGTACATTTCCTTTAGCGACATACACAGTCCGCACAAAAAGGTATGCCATAAGCCGTATTGTCCTTTTTTTAGTGTATTCTTTTGTACGTTTATATATCCAAACATCAGCTTTTTTGCACAAATCCCACTTTTTTGTAAACCTTGTTTAGCATTTTTTGCGCTCTGTAATTTGCTTTTAATGCGCCGTCACTTAACACCTTATTTAAGTATGGTTTATCTGCCAAAAGCTCTTTCTGCTTTTTTTGTATCGGTTCTAAAACAGCTATCACGGCATCGGTAAGCTTGGTTTTAAATTCCCCATATCCGACATTTTCAAATTCCCGCTCCGCTTGGTTTACTGTTACACCGCCGAAGGCGGAATAAATGCTTAACAGATTGCTTATCTCTGGTTTTTCGCGCGAGAAATGCACCTTAGAATCACTGTCGGTAACTGCACGCTTAAATTTGCGGCGAATGACGTCGGGACTGTCCGTCATACTTACATATGCGTTTTCGTTTTCGTCCGATTTACTCATTTTGCTTTTAGCGTCCTGTAAACTCATAATTTTTGCGCCCACTTTAGGTATATAGGCATCGGGTACCGTAAAAGTGTCGCTGTAACGCGCATTAAAGCGCATGGCTAAATCTCTGGCTAATTCCAAGTGCTGTTTTTGGTCTGCGCCGACAGGT
>CALGIK010000230.1 GCA_937915515.1 uncultured Clostridia bacterium | reverse complement strand
GCAGCCTGTACCGGAAGATGACCCATCCTGTTTTGGTTGCAGATTTACTGATGGATTTAGGTATGGACAGCACAGCAATCTGCGCCGCACTTTTACATGATACCGTCGAGGATACTACATTAACCATAGAGCAAATCAAGCAGCAATTTGGCGAAGAGGTATCCGGTCTTGTCGAAGGCGTTACTAAACTGTCAAACTTAAAGTTTAACAGTGTTGAGGAAGAACAAGCTGAAAATATACGAAAAATGTTTTTTGCTATGGCAAAAGACATAAGGGTTATTATTATTAAGCTTGCCGACCGATTGCATAATATGCGAAGTTTGCAGTATTTGACGGCAGCAAGACAGCAAAAACTCGCAAGGGAAACTTTGGATATTTTTGCGCCCATTGCCGGAAGGTTAGGTATCAGTCAAATTAAATGTGAGCTTGAAGATTTATGTTTAAAATACCTTGACAGAGAATCATACGATTATCTGGCTAAAAATATTGCCCAAAAAAGGGAAGAGCGTCAGCTTTTTATCGATAAAATGCTTGTCGAGCTAAAAGAAATTTTAGCTGAGTTAGAAATCGAAGGAGAAGTATCGGGCAGAACCAAGCATTTTTACAGCATTTACAAAAAAATGAAAAAAGGTAAGACGCTGAGCGAAATTTATGATTTGACAGCCTTACGTGTCATAGTAAAATCCGTTAAAGATTGTTACGGTGTCCTAGGCGCTATTCACGCTAAATGGAAACCTATTCCCGGCAGATTTAAGGATTACATCGCTGTACCAAAACCTAACTTGTATCAGTCTTTGCACACAACCGTAATGGCAAATATGGGCGCACCCTTTGAGATACAAATAAGAACGGAGGAAATGCACAAGCTTGCCGAATACGGTATTGCCGCTCACTGGAAGTATAAAGAAGGAATAATAGGTTCGTCATCCTTTGAGGGCAAACTAAACTGGATAAAGGAAGTATTGGTTTACGAAACCGATTTAAAAGACAGTAAGGAATTTTTAGATTTAATACGGCAAGATATATCGCTGAGCAACGAAGTATATTGCTTTACACCTAAAGGCGACGTGCGAAACCTAACGACAGGCGCAACAGCATTGGACTTTGCTTATTCTATTCATAGTGAGGTAGGCAATAAATGCGTAGGCGTTAAAATCAACGGAAAGATTGCGCCTTTAGATAAAGTTTTGCAAAACGGCGATGTAGTTGAGGTTTTAATAAGCGCTAACAGCAAAGGACCTTCACGCGATTGGCTAAAAGTT
Organism: uncultured Clostridia bacterium; assembly: GCA_937915515.1. GTDB lineage: Bacteria > Bacillota > Clostridia > Christensenellales > CAG-314 > SFEB01. The sequence goes on along the minus strand of CALGIK010000230.1, from coordinate 1,498 downwards.
GTCAAAACCAGCGGTGCAAAAGCTAAAATCAGGCAATATTTTAAGCGTGAGCTAAAAGACGAAAATATAAAAACGGGCAAGTCTATGCTCGAACGTGAAGCAAAAAAGAGAGGAGTTGCTTTATCGCAATTACTCACTGATCAAGCAATAAACGATATTTGCGTTAGATATAAATACAATAATTTAGAAGAAATTTACGCCGCCGTAGGTTACGGAGCGCTTTCGTTAAATCAAGTAATGTCAAAACTGATTAATCATGCAAGCGCAACTACTCAAATGGTGGTCGAAAATCAAAATGCCGATAAACTTACCCGTCTGAGGGAAAAAAGCAACGTCGAAATAAAAGGACATGATGATTTGCTTGTGCGTTTCAGCCGCTGCTGTTCACCCGTACCGGGTGACGAAATAGTAGGATATATCAGTCGCGGAAGAGGTGTTTGTATTCACAGAAAAGATTGTCATACTCTTAAAAATTTAGAGATAGAGCGTTTAATAGAAGCAAAATGGATAAATCTTAATCCCACGACAAACAGTTTTGCCGCTACCTTACAAATTATTTTGGACGATAAGGTAGGCGTTTTTGCAGAAATTACCAAGATAATCGCTAATGAAGGCTTGCCGATAATTGCTATAAATGCCCGAAAAGATAAGCAGCGAAATGCAGTTGCAGTTGTTACTGTGGAAATATCAAACCATAACCAATTAAATCAGCTAATTAGGCGAATCGAAGGTTTGCCAAATACAATAAAAGTGTTTAGAACGACAATATAAAAACAAAAAGGATAAACTATGTTGACATATAAACTAATCTATACCGGACTTTTGCCCACTAATACCTATGTATTGTACGATGACCAAAGCAAAAATTGCGTGGTTGTCGACCCTTCGTATGACGGAGGCAAAGTGCTTAATTTTTTGGTGCAAAACAGTTTAAAGTTAAAAGGAATTTTGTTGACGCACGGACACTTTGACCATTGCGGAGGAGTAAATACTTTACTTAAGGAATTTAACGTACCTGTTTATGGCAGCAGTCTTGACAGTGAAATAGCTGCAAATGCTTCAAAAAACCGTTGGCGGGCGCGTGCGGAGGATTGCACTATCACTCAATTTGTTGACAGCAAAGACAGTTTTACTGTTGACGGTTTTACATTTAAGGTGATGAATACGCCCGGTCACACTGACGGCAGCGTATGTTATTTTATTAATGATTTAATGTTTAGCGGAGATACGCTTTTTTGCGGATGTGTAGGGCGCACTGACTTGCCCGGCGGCGACAGCATAAAAATGCGGAAATCTTTGCAGAAAATCTATCAATTAACAAACGATTATACCGTTTTGCCCGGTCATGAAAATGCAACGACCTTGTCAGTAGAAAAAGAAACTAATCCGTATTTAAAAGATGAGGTCAATATCTATGACTGATAACAATAAGGTGAATTTATACACAAATTTGCCTTTTTTAGCAAGCGAACTTATCGACGTCGCTAAGCTGTTTATG
>CALGIK010000229.1 GCA_937915515.1 uncultured Clostridia bacterium | reverse complement strand
AGTGTCGTATGCTTTGTCGATTGCAGTTATTTCTTCCTCGGTTGCGTGCTTAAGTAACTGTTTTTTTAAATAATCCGCGTGTATTCTGTCTTCGTTTTCGCCCAAATCACGACCCAGCTGCGTAAGCCTTATATAAATGGTTTTACGGTTGTTGTTTAAAAAATATCTTTCGACAAGTTCCTTTTGCACCAAACTTTCGACAGCAACGCTTATGGTGGCTTTGCTGAATCCTAACAAATCCGCAAGCTGTGTCATGCATAAATTTTTATTTTTTTTGTTTTCCGTCTGCGACACAAACTTATTTTCGAGAGCAGCCAAAATATTGACCTCAGGGACCGAAAGATTTAGCGCCACTTCGTGCAATTCATTTTTTAGCGCAGGGGGATTAACCAGTCTTGTACGTGCCAAGCCGCCTAATTTGCTGTTTTTAGCGTACAGCGATTTAAAAAAATCATTTTCTAGTTTGTTCATTGTTTCGGTGTCATTTTACCAAAGATATGATATATATTCAAGTATTTATTGCTCTTTTAAGCTATTTTTATCAAATTTACAATATAATTTGCTTTAAACTGCCGTTTTGTGTTAAAATAACTTTATGCTTAACCAAAACGAAGTAATGGAAGATTTACAGTTTAAAGGTTTAAAGATTATACAGCAAAAGGACGGATACCGCTTTACCACCGATGCCGTATTGTTGGCTAATTTTGTAAGAAACGCAGCAAATAAAAAGGTTGTAGAGTTAGGCAGCGGCAGCGGCGTGATATCAATTCTTATTGCCGCAAAACAAAATCCGTTATTTATTAAAGCAGTCGAGATTCAGCCCGATATGTGCGATATGTCAAAACGTAGTATCGCTCTCAACGGTTTAAACGACAAAATCAGTGTTTTTTTAGGCGACATAAAAGACAGTCACTCCTTTTTGGGCAACGGTTTTGATATAGCGGTTATTAATCCGCCTTATCGAAAAATAGGCAGCGGACAAAAACAAGAAATTGATAAAATTAGCATATGTCGCCACGAAATTTTGCTTACCTTAAGCGATGTTTTTAAAGAAGCGGAA
>CALGIK010000228.1 GCA_937915515.1 uncultured Clostridia bacterium | reverse complement strand
GAGAGTAAGGGAAGTCGCATACTTAAACAAAGGATTAAAGCTGACGCTCAGCGATAACCGTGAAAATAAACGCAAGGCGGAGGTTTTTTGTTACGAGGGCGGTTTATCGGAGTTTATCGCCAATCTAAACCGAGGAAAGGAAACTTTATTAAGCAAAAATTTGTATATCGATAAATCTGTTAAAGAGGGCGAGATAGAAATTGCCCTGCAGTTTAATGACGGATATAACGAAATTATTTACAGTTACGCAAACAATATCAACACCGAAGAGGGAGGAGCGCATCTTGACGGCTTTAAAAATGCGCTTACAAAAGCCGTTAATGATTACGCAAAAAAATCTTCGATGGTTAAAGACGACGAAAAAATGTCGGGTGAGGATATAAGAGAAGGTTTGACGGCAATTATTTCTGTAAAGCTTGAAGAGCCGCAATTTGAAGGTCAAACTAAAACCAAATTGGGCAACAGCAGTATGCGCACTGCGGTAACCCGTGTTGTAACGGAGGAACTCAGCACTTATTTTGAGGAAAACCCAAAAGAAGCAAGGGATTTGGTATTAAAATGCATAGCTGCCCAAAGAGCAAGGGAAGCTGCCCGTAATGCAAGGGAATTGACACGCCGTAAAGGTATTTTTGAAAGCACGACTTTACCGGGCAAGTTAGCCGACTGCACGGAGCGCAATCCTCGTTACAGCGAAATTTTTTTGGTAGAGGGCGATTCGGCAGGAGGTACAGCTAAGCAGGGTAGAGACAGACGTTTTCAGGCAATTTTGCCGCTAAGAGGCAAAATCTTAAACGTCGAAAAAACACGCCTTGGCAAAGTTCTCGAAAATGAGGAAATTAAGTCTATGATTACGGCGTTCGGCTGCGGTATTCATGATGATTTTAATGAAGAAAATCTGCGTTACGAAAGAATAGTCTGCATGACAGACGCCGACGTTGACGGAAGTCATATCCGCATATTGCTTTTGACGTTTTTCTTTAGATTTATGCGTCCTTTGATAGAAAAAGGTCATGTGTATATAGCGCAGCCGCCACTCTACAAAATAACAAAAAATAAAGCCGATTACTACGCTTATTCCGACGATGAGTTAAATCAAAAGCTTACGGCTGTCGGACGCGGAGGATTGGTACAGCGGTATAAAGGTTTGGGCGAGATGAGCAGCGAGCAGCTTTGGAATACAACGATGAATCCCGAAAGCCGTGTTATGCTTAAAGTGACTATGGAGGACGCATACGAAGCTGATGAGATATTTACTACATTGATGGGCGAAAACCCCGAACTAAGGCGTCAGTTTATTGTCGAAAACGCTAAATTAGTCACTGATTTGGATATTTAAGGAGGGATTAAATGGCTAAGCAGGAAAAACCGGAGAATTTAGCTTATCAAAAAGCGTTGGACAACGCTAAAAATAAAGATATAAAGATAGTTGACGAAGTAAAAAAATCTTTTATTGCCTACGCAATGGCGGTTAACGTCAGCCGTGCAATCCCAGATGTGCGTGACGGACTTAAGCCGGTGCACCGCCGCATTTTGTTTGCCATGAACGATATGGGCAACACTTACGACAAGCCGACAAAAAAATGTGCGCGTATCGTAGGTGAAGTATTAGGCAAATACCATCCCCACGGCGACAGCGCGGTATATGACGCTTTGGTAAGATTAGCGCAAGACTTTACGATACGCTGTCCGCTTGTTGACGGACAGGGTAACTTTGGCAGTGTGGACGGAGACCCGCCCGCAGCTCAAAGGTATACGGAAGCAAGGTTAAGCAAAATTGCCGGAGAATTGTTGCGGGAAATCGATAAGGAAACGGTAGATTTTGTCCCTAACTTTGACGACACGTTAAAACAGCCCGTAGTGCTGCCGGCAAGATACCCCAATATTTTAGTAAACGGCGCCGACGGTATAGCTGTAGGTATGGCTACTAATATTCCTCCGCATAATTTAGGCGAAGTAATCGATGCGTGTCTGGCGCAATTAATTAACCCTGATATTACTCTTGACGAACTGATGCTATATTTGCCTGCGCCTGATTTCCCCACCGGCGGAGTGTTAATGGGCATGAGCGCTGTTAAACTTGCCTATAAAACCGGCAGGGGCGGCGTTATTATTCGTGCTAAAACCGATATTGAGGAAACTAACAACGGCCGCAGCCGCATTATTATAACGGAACTTCCTTATCAGGTAAATAAAGCCAATCTGATTAAAACAATGGCAAATTTGGTTAAGGACAAAAAGATTGAAGGTATAGCCGACATAAGCGAGGAAAGCGATCGTCACGGAATGCGAATTGTTATCGAAATCAAAAAAGATATCAGTGCGCAGGTAGTTTTAAATGCGCTCTTTAAACAGACGCAGCTTCAAACAAGTTACGGAATAATTCTTTTGGCTTTAGCCAATGGCGAACCTCATATAATGGGGATTAAAGAAATTTTTTCGCATTATATCTCCCATCAAAAGGAAGTTATTTTGCGCCGTACACGTTTTGATTTGGAAAAGGCTCAGGAGCGCCATCATATAGTAAGCGGTTTGGTTGTCGCTCAAGACAACATTGACAGAGTTGTAGAAATTATAAAAAAATCAGCCGACAGGGTAGAGGCTGCCGAAAAACTTATCAGCACATTCTTTTTGTCCGACAAACAGGCTGCCGCTATACTTGATATGCGTCTCTCGCGTTTAACAAGCCTCGAGGTAGAAAGTTTGCATGCCGAACTGACTGATTTGGAAGCTAAAATACAGGAGTATAAGAGCATTATCAACAGTCCCGCCAAAGTATGCGATATTATTAAGACAGAAATGACGGAAATTAAGGAAAAATATTCCGAACCGCGCCGCACGCAGATTTCGTACGATTATGACGGAGATATCGCTATCGCCGATTTAATCGAAAAGGAAGACGTTGTTATTTCTCTTACGCACTTCGGTTACGTCAAACGCTTGCCGGTGACGGAATATAAAACGCAAAAACGGGGCGGCAGAGGCGTTACGGGACATAAGCCTAAGGAAGAAGACTTTGTCGAAAATATGTTTATCAGCAATACGCATGACGACATACTTTATTTTACAAATAAGGGAAAAGTTTACTGCACAAAAGGTTTTGATATTCCCGAGGCGTTAAAAACAGCAAGGGGCAGAGCAATAATTAATCTATTGCAGTTGACTGAGGACGAAAAGGTAACGGCGGTTATACCTTTGCCTGAAAATGCACGCGGATATTTGTTTATGGCGACAAAGCGCGGACTGGTTAAAAAAACCAATTTAAAAGAGTTTGAGAGCATTCGTAAAGTAGGCAAGATAGCTATTACATTGACCGAGGATGACGAATTGGTCGGGGTGAGCCAAACGACAGGTTATGACGAAATTATTATTGCCAGCAGCGAAGGCAAATGCATAAGGTTTTCGGAAGAAGATGTGCGTGCTATGGGCAGAGAAGCTCAAGGCGTGCGCAGCATGAAGATAAGCGAGGATGATTATATCGTCGACATGGCGGTGGTTAAAAACGGTTTAGAAGTTATTACCGTCAGCGAAAACGGCTATGGAAAGCGTTCGGACATTATTGATTACCGTTTGCAATCGAGAGCGGGAAAGGGTATAAAAGCCGGTGTATTCAACGAAAAAACAGGAAGGCTTATTAACTTAAAGCTTGTTGATCCGGAGGACGATTTAATGTTGATTTCGGACAACGGTATCGTGATTAGGGTTGCCGCAAAGGAAATAAGTAAGATAGGCAGGGATACGCAGGGAGTTCGCATTATGAAGTTTAAGACAGGCGAAGCAAAAGTAGTATGTTTAGCAAACACGCCTGCCGATGCTGAGGAGATAGAAGATAATTAATACTTAGGACGGATTTTTTCCGTCCTTATTAATATAAAAATTATCAAAAACAAAAAAATGCCCGTTCACCTTGCTTGACAAAAAATAGCTTTTTTGTGTATAATTAGATTAAGGTGAAAGGTTTTTTGCAACTGACGGAAACAGCGGATTTTACCGCAAGGGAGCAAAAAATTTTATGTGCCGTCCGTCTGGGCAGTCTTGTGTAAGCCACAATACTGTCCTTTTTTAGTTTAGGTAATAGAGGTAATTATGAAAAAAGTAGGCATAATAATGGGCAGCGACAGCGATTTAGCCGTTGTTAGCAAAGCCATTGAGACAATAAGCCGTTTTGGCGTTGTTGTGGAAACTCACATATATTCGGCTCATCGTACGCCCGAAGCCGTACGTAATTTTGCATTAAACGCTAAAAACAACGGTTTTGGCGTAATAATTGCCGCTGCCGGCAAAGCGGCTCATTTAGCGGGAGCGGTGGCTGCCAACACGACGCTGCCTGTTGTCGGTATCCCCATTAAATCAAGCGCATTAGACGGTTTGGATGCACTGTTGTCCACGGTGCAGATGCCTTCAGGAGTACCCGTGGCAACCGTTGCAATCGACGGTGCCGAAAATGCAGCATTTTTGGCAATTCAAATTTTGGCGATCAGTGATGAAGGTTTATCTCAAAAACTGTCGGCGTATAAGCAGACGGCGGCGGAAAACGTTTTACTTAAAGATAAAGAGTTTAATACAAAAAAATAAATGAGAATTATAAGGAGTTTTTATGCAAAAAACAAACCTGCTTTATGAGGGAAAAGCCAAAAAAGTATACCAGAGCGACAACCCCGATATTTATATTGTAAGTTACAAAGATGACGCTACGGCGTTTAACGGACTAAAAAAGGGCACGATAATGGGCAAAGGCGAGATAAACAATCGTGTCACAAATTTTTTAATGCAGCTGCTCGAAAAAAACGCAATTCCCACTCATTTTGTCAAAGAGCTTAACGCGCGTGAAACTGCCGTAAAACGAGTAAAAATAATACCGTTGGAAGTAATAGTGCGTAACATTGCCGCAGGCAGTTTAGCTAAGCGTGTAGGAGTACCCGAAGGTACAAAACTTTTTTCGACCGTGTTGGAGTATTGCTATAAAAATGACGAACTGGGCGACCCCATGGTAAACGAATACCATATTGCGGCTTTAAAATGGGCTACAAAAGAGGAAATGAAGCTGATAGCGCAGTACAGCTTAAAAATAAATGATATTTTGACTGATTATCTTTCGAAAAGCAACATAACGCTTATTGATTTTAAATTAGAATTTGGAAAGTTAGATGACGGCACGGTAATTTTAGCTGATGAAATCTCACCCGATACTTGCCGCTTCTGGGACAGCACAACAAACGAAAAATTAGATAAAGACCGTTTCCGCCGTGATTTAGGCGGAGTTGAAGATGCATACCATGAAATTTTAAAACGTCTTTTGGGGCAATAAAAGTAATAAATACAGAGGTCATGATGAGCGAAATTCACGAAGAATGCGGCGTTTTAGGCGCATATTCTAATAAAAATGCCAACCTATCAGCTACCGCATATTTAGGTTTGTTTGCGCTGCAGCACCGAGGACAGGAGTCCTGCGGTATTGTTGTCAACGATAACGGACAATTTAAAGAGCATAAAGACAACGGCATAGTTAACGATGTGTTTTCGCCTTCTGTTTTAGAAGCTTTGGGCAGCGGCAATATAGCTGTCGGACATGTGCGTTACGGTACTACAGGCAGCAGCGGCAGACAAAACTGCCAGCCTATCACCGTAAACCATATTAAAGGGCGCATGGCATTAGCGCATAACGGAAATTTAGTCAATTCGTCGGAACTGCGTAAAGAGCTGGAATTAAACGGCAGTATTTTTCACACGTCAACGGATACTGAGGTAATAAGCTACATTATTACAAAAGAGCGCATAAACAGTCCCACAATTGAGCAAGCCGTAAGTTTATCTATGGATAAATTAAAAGGCGCATACAGCCTGGTGCTTATGACAAAAACAAAACTTTTGGCAGTACGGGACCCAAACGGTTTTAGACCTTTGTGTTTTGGAATGACCAAAGAGGGAATTTATATTGTGGCAAGCGAAAGCTGTGCGCTTGACGCTGTGGGAGCTTCTTTTATACGGGACGTAAAACCCGGAGAGATAATCATTTTTAACGAACAAGGCGTACAGAGCATAACCGACCACGTTGACAAGGAGCGTCGGCAGCTTTGTATATTTGAATATATTTATTTTGCACGTCCTGACAGTGTCATCGAAGGACACAGCGTGCACGGCGCACGGGTCAGAGCCGGTGAATTTTTGGCAAAACAGCATCCCGTAAAAGCGGATATTGTTATAGGTGTGCCTGACAGCGGTATTGATGCGGCAATCGGGTACAGCCGAGCTTCGGGCATCCCTTACGGCATAGGTATTATTAAAAACAAGTATATAGGGCGCACCTTTATTGCGCCAAAACAAACCGCGCGTGAAACAATGGTTAAAATTAAGCTTAACGCCGTAAGCGAAGCTGTTAAAGGAAAAAGAGTAGTAATGGTGGACGACAGTATAGTAAGGGGTACTACAAGCGCACCCGTTGTTAAGCTTTTAAGAGAAGCAGGCGCGACAGAGGTGCATTTACGAATTTCTTCGCCGCCCTTTAAACATGCTTGTTATTACGGTACGGACATAGACAGTCAAAAAAACCTTATTGCTTGCCAGCACAGTGTAAAAGAAATAGCCGATATAATCGGCGTGGATAGTTTAGGTTATTTGGATTTAAATTCGGTGACAAGTTTACCTGACGGTACGCCAAATGAAGGATTTTGTACGGGTTGTTTTGATGGTTGTTATTGTACGCAAATACCTGTTAACGCCGAAAAAACACGTCTTGAGCGTTAATATAAACATAATTTAAAATGAAAAAGTTCGGCAGTAAGGAGAATATTATGAAGAGTTACAGCGACAGTTATAAAAAAGCAGGTGTCGACATAACGGCAGGCTACAAAGCAGTTGAGCTCATGAAAGGCCATATTAAAAAAACCATAACACAAGGGGTATTAGGAGACGTCGGAGGTTTTGGCGGTCTGTTTGCGTTAAATTTAAGCGGCATAAACAATCCCATTTTGGTGAGCGGTACCGACGGTGTGGGGACAAAATTAAAAATTGCTTTTTTAATGGACAAGCATGATACTATCGGCATCGATTGTGTTGCAATGTGCGCTAACGACGTTATATGCAGCGGTGCTAAACCGTTGTTTTTCCTTGATTACATAGCTCTAGGCAAAAACATACCCGATAAAGTCGCCGATATTGTAAAAGGCGTCTGCGATGGATGCGTAATGAGTTCCTGTGCGCTTATAGGCGGCGAAACGGCGGAAATGCCGGGTTTTTACCCCGAAAACGAATACGATTTGGCGGGATTTTGTGTTGGTATTGTTGACAGAGATAAAATTTTAGACAAAAACAAAATGCAGGAAGGCGATGTAATTATTGCGTTAAAAAGCAGCGGCGTACACAGCAACGGATTCAGCTTGGTGCGTAAAGTATTTGATATCGAAAAAACAGACATAAAAAAACCTATGGTAGAGCTTAACGGCAAAAGTTTAGGTGAAACACTGCTGACTCCTACCCGTATTTACGTAAAATCGATGCTGGCACTGATCGAAAAAGTCTTAGTCAAGGGCATAAGTCACATCACTGGCGGCGGTTTTTACGAAAATATTCCGCGCAGTTTAAAAGAAGGTCTATGCGCTTATATCGACAAAAGCGCAATAGATATTTTGCCGATATTTAAACTTATAGCAAAAAAAGGCAAAATAAGCGAGCACGATATGTTTAACACCTTTAATATGGGCGTAGGTATGACCGTCGTCGTAAGTAAAGAGGACGAGAGCACCGCTTTAAGAGTATTGAAAGAGCAGGGAGAAGAGCCTTTTGTTTTGGGAGTTATCAAAAAAGGCGATGAGGGAGTTGTTTTGTGCTAAAGGACAAAGTCAATGTCGCTGTTTTAGTCAGCGGCGGCGGTACAAACCTTCAGGCTGTTTTAGATGCAATTGATAACGGATTGATAAAAAAAGCCGTTGTAAGCATCGTTATTTCTAACAACCCTAACGCATATGCGCTTGCCCGTGCAAAAAATGCAGATATAAAAGCGGTGGCTATTGATAAAAGGGGCGAAAAACTGACAGCAATTCTTTTTGAAGAGCGTATTAAAGAGATAATTCAAAAAGAAAAAATTGACCTTATAGTTTTAGCGGGTTTTTTGTGCGTTTTGACTAAGGATTTTTGCGCAACATACAAAAACAGAATAATAAACGTGCATCCGTCGCTTATCCCTAAGTTTTGCGGAGATGGTTTTTACGGATTAAAAGTTCACGAGGCTGTTTTGGCTGCGGGTGAACAAATGACGGGAGCTACGGTGCATTTTGTCAGCGAGATTGTGGACGGCGGAGATATAATTATTCAAAAGCAAGTTAAGGTTAACGCTTTCGATACGCCCGAAGATTTGCAGCAGCGGGTTATGAAAGAGGCTGAATGGATTATTTTGCCGCAAGCAATCGAGCTAGTCAGCGAAAAAATTTTAAAGGGCGAGATATAGGAAAAAATATGAGTGCAACACAGTTAAATGATTTAACGCAAATATTAAAGTCAAACAGCTATCCCGGACGGGGGATTGTTGTCGGCAAGAGCCATAGCGGCAATTTCGGCGTGATAGCTTATTTTATTATGGGACGAAGCGTTAACAGCCGCAACAGAGTTTTTAAAAAAAGTGAGGAGGGCATTGTTATTAACGCTTACGACCCTAATAAACTCACCGACCCCAGTCTTATTATATATTCGCCTGTTAAAAAGTTTAACGGGCAATTAATAGTCACAAACGGCGACCAGACTGATACTGTTTATGATTTTTTAAGTAAAGGCGAAACTTTTATAAAAGCATTATCCACACGCTGTTTTGAGCCGGATTTTCCAAATTTCACGCCCCGAATAAGCTGTATTTGTGACGAGAACAATGAGTTTAATTATGCGTTAAGCATATTAAAATCGGCGGATGAAAAGGGGAGCGCATGCAACCGTTTTACTTTTGAGTATGCCGCCGTTAATGGCGAAGGTCATTTTATCAGTACATACAACGGCGACGGCAATCCTTTGCCTTCCTTTACGGGAGAGCCGATAAAAGTGACTGTTGACGAAATAGACATAAATACCTTTGCGAATAAAATTTGGCAAAGTTTAAACGCCGACAACAAAGTCAGCCTTTATGTGCGTTATACAAATTTGTTAACAAAAAAGTTTGACGAAGTTATTATAAATAAAAACAAATAACGGCACTTTAGCCGTAAAGGAAAAGAAATGGCGGAACACAATAAGTATATTTCTCCTTTGTCCACTCGTTATTCTAGTGATGAAATGCAGTATATATTTAGCGACGACTTTAAATTCAGTACCTGGCGTAAGCTTTGGGTGGCGCTTGCAAAAACCGAAAAACAGTTGGGACTGAGTATTACCGACGAGCAAATAAAAGAATTGAATAGTCACATTTACGATATCAATTACGAAGTCGCTCAAGAGAGAGAAAAACTTGTGCGTCACGACGTTATGAGCCATGTTTACGCATACGGCAAACAGTGCCCTCAAGCCGAAGGCATTATTCATTTAGGCGCTACAAGCTGTTATGTTGGCGACAACGCAGATATAATTGCGTTAAGGGAAGCAAGTAAAATTATACTGTCTAAAGCTACGCAAGTATTAAAAAATCTTTCTGACTTTGCCGATAAGTATAAGGCTTTAGCGTGTTTAGCATATACGCACCTTCAGCCTGCGCAGCTGACGACGGTAGGTAAGCGCGCCTGTCTATGGCTAAACGAATTAGCCATGGACATTAAGGAATTGGAGCATAGATTAATTAATTTGCAGCTGCTTGGCAGCAAAGGCACGACAGGCACTCAATCAAGCTTTATGGAGTTGTTTGATAATGACGAACAAAAGGTAAAAAAACTTGACGATTTAATCGCAGAGCAAATGGGTTTTGATTCCTGCGTAAGTATATCGGGACAAACATATTCGCGCAAAATCGACGCTTTCTTTTTGGCGACACTCAGCGGATTTGCGCAAAGCGCTTATAAATTTGCCAACGATATAAGGATATTAAGCAGCTTTGAAGAAGTGGAGGAGCCTTTTGAGGACAACCAAATAGGCAGCAGCGCAATGCCCTACAAGCGCAACCCTATGAGATGTGAGCGCATGTGCGCATTGGCTCGTTACGTTATAATAGACAGTTTAAATCCCGCAATTACGGCAGGCACTCAATGGTTTGAGCGCACCCTTGACGACAGTGCAAATAAGCGTATAAGCGTCGCGGAAGCATTTTTGGCAGTGGATGCTATATTAAATATTTATATCAACGTGTCAAACGGACTTGTTGTTTATGAAAAAGTTATAGAAAAAAGAGTTAACGAAAAACTGCCCTTTATGGCGACGGAAAACATTTTGATGGAAAGCGTAAAGCGTGGCGGCAACCGTCAGGAACTGCACGAGAGGTTAAGAATTTATAGCATAGAGGCGGCAAAAAAAGTAAAGTTAGAGGGCGGCAAAAACGATTTAATTGACAGGATTTGTGCCGACAATGCCTTTAAAATGACAAAGGAAGAAATAAATTCGCTTTTAGACCCAAATAAATACATCGGAAGATGCGTGAGTCAAACAGAAGAGTTTTTGCGTGATACCATATTGCCGCTGGTAAAAAAATACGGCGAAAAAAATATAACAACACAACTTAACGTTTAGGAAGTAATAATGAAAGAGTTAGAATTAAAGTACGGATGCAACCCCAACCAAAAACCCGCAAAAATATATATGGCAAACGGCGGCGAACTGCCTATTAAGATTATTAACGGTCGCCCCGGGTTTATTAACCTTATGGACGCACTTAACAGCTGGCAACTGGTAAAGGAACTTAAAGCCGCAACAGGCATGGCAAGCGCAAGTAGTTTTAAGCACGTCAGCCCTACATCGGCGGCAGTAGGCAAAAAACTTTCGAATACATTAAAAAAGATATATTTTGTTGATGACATCATAGGTATCGACGACAGTCCGATTGCTTGCGCATATGCCAGAGCAAGAGGCACCGACAGAATGAGCAGCTACGGTGATTTTATCGCTCTAAGTGACATTTGCGACGAAACAACGGCAAATATAATAAAGCGAGAGGTAAGTGACGGCATAATTGCTCCGGGGTTTACGGAAGAAGCATTAAAAATCTTGACGCAAAAAAAGAAGGGCAGTTACGTAGTATTGCAAATGGACGAAAATTATATTCCCGAATTGACGGAAACAAAACAAATTTTTGGAATCTCTTTTGCGCAGGCACGCAACAATATAAAATTGGACGACAGTGTTTTAACTAATATAGTATCAAAAAATAAAAATCTGCCCGACAGCGCAAAAACCGATTTGCTTATCGCTTTGATTACCTTAAAATATACGCAGTCAAACAGCGTGTGTTTTGCTAAGGACGGTCAGGCAATCGGAGTGGGAGCGGGACAGCAGTCGCGTATTCATTGCACGCGTTTAGCGGGCAACAAGGCGGACTTATGGCATTTGCGCCAGCATAAAAAAGTTATGGAATTAAACTTTTTGCCCTCTTTAGGCAGAGCTGACCGTGACAACTGCATTGATATATTTTTGAGCAACTGCCCTGAGGACGTTATAGGACAAGACGTTTGGCAAAATTATTTTGCATCAAAACCCCAACCGTTGACGGAAAACGAAAAGAGTGAATTTTTAAATAAGATATCAGATGTAAGTTTAGCCAGCGACGCTTTTTTCCCTTTCGGCGACAATATAGAGCGTGCCAAAAAAAGCGGAGTGAGTTATGTGGTTGAGCCGGGCGGCAGTATAAGAGACGACAATGTTATAGAAGTAAGCGACAAGTATAATATGGTGCTTATTTTTAACGGCATAAGGCTTTTCCATCATTGATAAACGGCAAAATATTTTTTTATTAGAGATGATTTTTTATAAGCAATTATTATATAAGAATAGGTAAAGATGAAAGTAATGGTTATTGGCAGCGGCGGCAGAGAGCATGCCGTTGTGGAAAAACTTAAAACAAGTCCGTTAGTAAGCGAAATTTGGGTTTGCCCCGGTAACGGCGGCATGACAAATGTTACGTTTGTTAATCTTAACGCTACCGACATTGACGGGATAACGGATTATTGCACAAAAAATCCTCCCGATTTTGTGGTGGTTACGCCTGACGATCCGCTTAGTTTAGGGCTTGTGGATAGGTTTAACAAAATAGGTATTGAGTGTTTTGGACCAACCAAAGCCGCGGCGGAAATTGAGAGCAGCAAGGTTTTTGCCAAAAACTTAATGAAAAAATACAACATCCCGACAGCCGATTACCGTGTTTTTGACGACGAAAATAAAGCGGTAATCGTAATAAAGGCGGACGGCTTAGCCTTAGGTAAAGGCGTAACGGTGGCTAACACGCTTACAGAGGCAATTGACGCCGTTAAGGAGGCAATTGCTTTAAAAAAATTCGGCGAAAGCGGAAAAAATATCGTTATTGAGGAATATTTAGAGGGTGTCGAAGTCAGCGTTTTAACTTTTACTGACGGCGACAAAATCGTGCCGATGATAAGCAGCATGGACCATAAACGCGCGCTTGACGGTGACGAAGGAAACAACACCGGCGGTATGGGCACTGTTGCGCCTAATCCCTATTATTGCGAAGAGATAAACAGCCGTTGTATGCAAGAAATTTTTCTGCCGACAATCAAAGCGTTAAAGGCTATGGGCAGAGAGTTTAGAGGTTGTTTATATTTTGGGCTGATGCTTACAACAGAGGGCGCAAAAGTGATAGAATACAACTGCCGTTTTGGCGACCCCGAAGCGCAAGTGGTTTTGCCTTTATTAAAAAGCGATTTAATGAAAATTATGCTGGACACGTCAAGAGGCTGTTTAAACCCCGACAGCGTTGTATTCGAAAAGGAAAAAGCTGCATGCTGTGTTATTGCGGCAAGCAAGGGATACCCTCTTTTGTATCAAAAAGGTTTTGGGCTGACTCTTCCTCATACCGACAACAAAGAGACCTTTTGTTTTTGTGCAGGGGTAAAAAAGGAGGGCGAAAAGCTTATTACAAACGGGGGCAGGGTATTAGGTGTAACAGCAGTTGCGTCTAACCTAAAAGAAGCAATAGAAAACGCCTACAAGCTGATGGATGAAGTAAAGTTTGATAATATCTATTATCGAAAGGATATAGGCAAAAAAGCCATGCTCGCATTAAATAAAGACTAAATACGAGTGCAAACATAAAGGTATAACTAAGCTTAAACATAAGGTATAGCAAACAGATAGAAAAAAAGTAAAGAGGATAAAATGGTTTTTGAAATTTACGTTCAAAAAAAGCCCCAATACGCTAATGAAGCAAATTCTTTAAAGGAAGAAATTAAAAATCTGCTTAATATACAAGCAGAGTCTTTACGCATTTTAAATAAGTACAGTGTAGAGAATATCGACAAAAAAACTTTCGATAAATGCAGAACAACGGTTTTTAGCGAGCCGCAAACAGACGACGTTTTTGACGAGCTTGTTTTAAACGAAAAGGAAAAAGCCTTTGGCGTGCAAGCTTTAAGCGGACAGTTTGATCAGCGTGCCGACAGTGCGGCACAATGCGTTCAATTTATAAGTCAGGGCGAAAGACCCACGGTAAAAACTGCTAAGGTATATTGTTTTGAAGGCATAACGGAAGAGCAAAAACAAAAAATTGCACAGTATGTGGTCAATCCCGTTGACAGTATGCTGATTGATTTAGCGCACAGTGACACTTTAAAAGAAGAATTTGTCATCCCTACAACTGTGGAAGTCTTAAACGACTTTAATTCTCTTGACAAAAACGGGTTGAAGGAATTTTCAAAAAAATACGGTTTGGCATTGGATTTAGCCGACCTTTTATTTTGTCAGGATTATTTTAAAAGTATAAACAGAGCGCCGACAATTACCGAAATTAAAGTTATTGATACTTATTGGAGCGACCATTGCCGCCATACGACCTTCAATACCGTTTTGGACAATATCGTTTTTGAAGACGAAGTAGTTGAGGAAGAATATAAAAATTACCTTTTAACACGCAAAGAGCTGGAGCGTACCAAGCCGGTTAGCTTAATGGACATAGGCACTATTGCCGCAAAATTGTTAAAAAAGCGCGGGTTACTTACTCAGCTTGACGAAAGCGACGAAATAAATGCCTGCACGGTAAAAATAAAAGTCAATATTGACGGAAGC
>CALGIK010000227.1 GCA_937915515.1 uncultured Clostridia bacterium | reverse complement strand
GGTTAATTCCTCCTTTTTGTTAAAATTGCGCAATTTTTGTTGTTCTTTAACTGACAGACCTATCTGATTAAAAAATTTAAACAATAAGACATCCGAAAAAGACAGCATATCATAATAATGGTAGCCGTTTAACTCGTCTTTAACACGCCTTATTAAACCCCATTCCGCCCAATGACGCAGAGTTTCCTTATTAATGCCTGTTAATTCCGACAAATGATGCATGGTAATGTATTCAGAATTTTTCATAAAAACCTTTAAAAAAACACTTGACATTGTCACACTGACAAGGTTTATGCTATCATTGAAATGTGACAGATGTATGTTAAAATAGCGTTTAGATAAAAAATTAAACGGTATATATAAAAAAATTAATTTAGGAGGTTATTATGAAAAAAACCATCAAACTATTTTTGCTGATGCTGATTGTATTGCTTACAGCCGTATGCTTATTAGGTTGCGAAAAGCCAATACCCGAGCCGATAAAGGTAACCTTTGCCCAAGCCGACGGAACCGTAATCGCTTTGGCGACAGCCGATAAGGACGGTAAGGTATATGAGCCTGCCGTTACGCCTGACGACGGCTTATATATCGATGGCTGGTATAAAACCAGCACATTTTCGGGCGCAAAGGTCTCTGTTTCCGAATTGGTATTTACGGAAAACACAACGCTTTACCTTAAAGTCAACGCCGAAGATTATTCGGTCAAGTACGATCTTGCTTATCCCAATGCTCAAAATGTACCGGCTGAAGCAACGTTTAATCTTGACGGAAGCTTTGTTACGGCTGATATCCCCGTCAGAGTAGGTTACAGATTTTTAGGCTGGACGGACGGTAACGGTCATGTTTACAATGCTAAAACGACGGTCGAAATAAACGCTGTCGGCGATGTAACGCTTGTTGCAACGTGGGAAACACAAATGCTCACTGTAAAATTTTACGACGATGTGGGCTCATTTGAGCTACAAACGGTGCCCTATAACGGTAACGCGGTACCGCCCGAACTTCCGCATACATACAGTTGGTGTTTCGAACTTACCGGTTGGGACAACGAGTATAAGAATATTCAATCCGATGTCGAATTGCACGCAATATACGAATACGTTCCTACGCTTCTTCCCGACGGAAAAGACTACGAGTACACCGAAGTGTATGAGAAAAAGCAAGTGGATGGGAAAGAGGTTAATGAATTAATAGGTTATTCGCTAAAAGTGCCTGGCTCAAAAGATATTAATGGTGTATACACATCCGATTTTCAGGTGCCTTCCCAAGTGGCTGTTCCTTTTGAGCATAACGGAAAACCAATTCTTGCACTTTCTGCTCAAGCTTTTGCATTACAGGATTCCTTAACCGATCTTTACATACCCGGCAGCGTAAAAACGATAAACAATTCCAT
>CALGIK010000226.1 GCA_937915515.1 uncultured Clostridia bacterium | reverse complement strand
AGGATTATTCTTATCCTCACCGAATTTGACTTTGTTCCGGTCGTAGAAGATGGCAATATCGTTGCGTATAAAGTCAAATTCGGTGAGGATAAGAATAATCCTAATTATGACCCAGAGAACCCTTATTTTTGGTCGATGGGTTTTTACGAAAGCGGATTATGGGCTTTTCCTGATTACTATAGGGGTTTACCAGTAATAGGCTTTGCGCAGAATTTTTACGGTCTTGGCATAGAGAGTTTCAACCCGTACAATGGGGAACTAATTACTTATCCAAATTTCTCATTATATATACCTGATACATATACTTCTTTTGCTTCTTCAATGTTTGAAAACTGTTATTTGGATACTCTGTATATCGGTTCAGGTATTCAATCCTTAGATTTAATGTCGTTTTTCGGTTGTACTATAGATACTATCTATGTAGGCTCGGGATTAAATTATATTGATAAATACGCATTAAATCAAAACAATATCGAAACTTGGGTAGTATCAGAGGACAACGAACACTACTGTTCTGACGGACCTACCTTATATAACAAGGATAAAACAGTAATGATAACTACTAATCGTAACGTTACCGAGTTTGTTGTACCTGTTGGTATTACCGAGATTTATCCTAACTTTATGTTAGGGTCTACAACGGTTAAAACTGTTATCATTGAAGGAGATATAGAAGTCGTCGGCGACGGTGCTTTTGGCTTAACATATATAGAAGAATTCACAATAAACGGCAGCATTAAACGTCTTCAAGATTCTCCCGACCAAGCTATTCCTGGCTATTACCCATATCCGATCTTCCCTGCTATTGGCAGTAGGGAATTAGATTATCTGTACCTAAAAGGTATAGAGTATATCGGATTTGGAGCTATTTCAAATTGTGCATCCCTACGTGAATTGATTATTGATCCGACCTTAGAGCATTTGGATCATGAAGGTCTGGCTAATTTAACATATCTTGAATCAATTAAATATGCGGGCAACGCTACGGTAAACAATAACGCCAAATACGTAATTGAGAACAATGCGGTTATCGAAAAAGGCGCAAGCAGCATTATGCTTGAAGACGGCGAAACTCCCGGCGACGTATTTATTATGTATGCAAGTTTTTATGACGGAGGGATATATGAAGTACCAAATACAGTAAGGGAATTTGCAGAATGGGCATTCCTGTGGACATTACTTGAGGAAGTTGTTCTTCCCGAAGGTATAGAGGCAATTTCCGGCGGTATGTTTTATTATGCTGAAGGATTAAAATCTTTAACAATACCTTCCTCGGTACTTAGATTCGAGCTTAGTGATGGAAGTCATGGAACTAGCTCATGCGGAAATTATTCACCCTTTGAAAGATGTTCGTTTGAAAGCATTACTTTTGCCGATGACTGCAAAATAACCGATTTTCCTAAAGAATTATTCTATGGATCCCATTTAAAGACACTTAATATACCTGCATCAATAATTAGAATATCTGATGACGCTTTAAACAGCGGTTGGCTAAGCAGTATTACGATACCTGAAACAAATGAGTATTTTAGTACATTGGACGGAGTCCTTTATAATAAAGACAAAACCGTAATGTTGAAATATCCTGCATCAAAGAAGGATGAAACCTTTACAATGCTGGATTCTGTTTCGACGATAAAGGAATACGTTGGTAAAGGCGCTTGCTACTTAAAAAACCTTATTACTAATGAAGGGTTAACTGATCTTCCCCAAGGTTGCTTTTCTTACAGCCGTTTGGAAACCGTATCTTTTGCTTCGACAATTACATCAATTAATTATGACGCATTTGAACGCTGTTACTACATGAGAGAAATGGAGTTTAAGAGTACTGTTCCTCCGACAATTACTAATTGGTCATACAGTGGTTTATTTAGCTCTATGGAGGCGGATTTCCCTGGCAGATTAGTGTTTAAAGTACCGTACGAAAGTTATGATGCATACTATACTGCCATTAATGAAGATTTTTGGCATCAAGGACGTCAAGATACGTATAACGTCAGTGATCAAATTGATGTAAGTAACTATCCTGACGCATATGTCACTAAGTACGAGTTTATGGACGGCGAAGAGGTTTATCAAACAATTAAAGCTAAAAAACTATGCGATTATCCTGTGCCTGAGCCTAAGACAGTTGGCGAAACTACAAAGTATTTTGCAGGTTGGTATAGCGAAGCGGGATTTGTCAACGAAATCACTTTGCCCTGGACTCCTATAGTCAATGCGGACAATACCGTTGTAAAATATTATGCAAAATGGTCAGATACACCCCGTGTTGACGGTTCTGCTCCTGCTTTTGCTTTCGATTTGCCTTTCGGGCAAGAAATGACGGTTACAGTTTCAAAGGCTAATTCTAAGTTGTTCTTCCTATCAAATATTACCTTCGAAGGAGAATGGACATTATTAGGTTTGGAACTTCTTATCAACGGCGAAAGTAGAGGAGGCATGACTTTAAGCAGAGGCTTTATGGAAACTGATAAATACTCGCTTAATGCCATAGACTTTGATTCTTTTTTAAATTTATCCGATGAAGGCGAAGTCACCG
>CALGIK010000225.1 GCA_937915515.1 uncultured Clostridia bacterium | reverse complement strand
TTTGAACAAGGTCTTAAGCTATGCGAAGAGGGAGCGGCAAAATTGGACGAATATGCAAAGCGTATTGACAGTTTAAAAGAGCAGTGGTCAAAATTATCCCAAAAACTTGAAGAAGAGTAAATAAATGAAAATAGACATATTTAAAGAATATTTTAACAAATTTGTAACTATACTTGACAAAAATATTTCCGTTGAGGCGGCATTGTATGCGCTTAACGGCGACGGAAAACGTATTCGCTTTTTGTTGTCGGTTAACACTTCAAAAGATATTAATGTATGTGACGAAAACGCATATAGGTTAGCTGTTGCCGTTGAGCTTATACACAATTATTCGCTTATTCATGATGACCTTCCCAGTATGGACAACAGTGATTTTAGACGCAATAAACCTTCTTGCCACAAAGTCTACGGTGATGCTCAAGCAATATTAGCCGGTGACGGACTGCTTAATTTAGCCGCAGAGGTGGTCTTAGGAGCAAAGATTGAAGATAACGCTTTTTCTTACCTAAATGCTGCCAAATATATATTTGAATGTGCAGGTTTTAACGGAATGGTAGGCGGTCAATCAAAAGACGTAACGGAAAATGCCTTTATAAGTAAGGAAGAATATTATTCTCTTGTCGAAAACAAAACGGCTAAGCTGATTAGAGCGGCGGTAGTTTCGCAAGCGTTGTATGCAAACAAAAATGACGATACAGTCGCAAAATTAAAAAATTATGCATATAACTTAGGAATGGCATATCAATTCGCCGACGATATAACAGACGCAGAAGAGGATGTCAAAAAAGCAAGTATTCTTACTTATTATAAAAAACCTCAAGCGATAAAAATTATTGATACACTTTGTTCTGCCGCGCTTAAAGAATTGAACAGCGCTAAAATACAGTCGCAATATCTGACAGAAATAATTGATACAGTACTAAAAAGGGCGCAAAACGGTTAAAATCCAATATACCCTATCATAAGTATTTGCAAAAAAAACCTATATGTGATAAAATAGTAGCGAAATTGGTGGTGCAGTATTCTAGTCAAACGTCGGAATATTGAAGGCGGGGATAAAATATCGCTAAAGGGCACATCGATGAAGTTTCTTGTGCTTCCCTCCGTTGCCCAAACGAGGGGTCGTGCTGGAAGTTAAGAATTTTGGGTAAGAAGTAATGGCATATTTCCTATCCCATTATTCGTGGAGACTCAAATCGGTAACGGTAGTTAATTGACAAAATTACTGATTGAGATTAAACCTGCTATGCGGTGATTTAAGCTGTGTACAGAGTAGCCTGCTTTGAGTGAAGTTTTGGGAATTAAGAACACAAAAATTTAGGTTGGCCGACTTAAATTTGCGATTGCTTAATGAAATTGACTTTGCAAAAGAAGATAGATGTCCCGTCGTTTGTTAAGGAAAACTTCTAGACTGTTTTACACGGCAATTTAGGGATTATAGTACGGTCTTAGTGGCGATTCAGTTGTGCGTTCGGTAACGACGCATCCAAGCGTTTAAAAGGAAACTGCTTTTCCGGCGACGGAGAGTACGTAAGGGGGAAATCCTACTGAACCTGATGCCGTAAGGTTTACCTATATTGCAACCACCAATTTAATTATATTATTATTATGGATAATAATTTAAAAGAAAATACTCAAGAAAAATATCGATCCACCCCTAAGAACAAATTAGGGGATTCTTTTAATAATGGAGAAAAACAGACTGCTGTCAGCAATAACGGACAAAAAGCAAAAAACAAGGAAAAATCTCTAAAAAAATCGTCTGATAAAGCAAAAATACCCTGGCCGATTAAAGCGCTTGTTATAACACTTTTTTTGTCAATGGCTTTTGGTATTTTGGCGCAGTTAGTGGTAGGGGTTATTAATAAACAAAACGTTTTTATTGCCTACTCACTCATACTGGTTATTGTTATTATCTCAATTATTGCCGATATTATTGCGGTTGCAGCGACTTCTTGCGATGTGGAACCTTTTTTATCCATGTCGGCGCGTAAAGTCAGAGGAGCTATGAGATCGGAAGAGC
>CALGIK010000224.1 GCA_937915515.1 uncultured Clostridia bacterium | reverse complement strand
CAAACAAGGAGGGAAATTTCCCTCCTTGTTTGTATAACTTTATATGTATAAATAAAGAATATGTTTTTCGATTGACAAGAAGTTTGTTTTTTGCTATATTTAAGCGCAAAACGAAAGCACAAACTACCTATTTATGATATAATATTTTTGTATGAACAAAATTAGTAACAAAACGAAAATTACGAAAAGAGGAATAATTAATTTTTTTAAAGAGTATGCAATGCTTATTGCCGGCTCGGTATGCATTACGGCTGGGACATATTTTTTTGTGTTGCCCTGCAAATTGGTTGGCGGCGGAGTAGGCGGCATCACCAACGTGCTTTTTTATTGGTTCAATTGGCCTACAAGCGTAGTTTCTATAGCTTTGCAAATACCCTTACTTATTTTAGCGTTAATTATGTTAAAAAAAGAGTATGCAATAAAAACATTGTTTTCGTGCATAGTTTACTCTTTACTTATGCGGTTGTACGAAATATTTTTTCCTCTTGTCCCATCTCAAACACCTTCAAGCATTTTGTTATGGCTTGTTTTTGGCGGCGTGCTTAGCGGTATCGGTATAATCTTAGCCTATTGGGCAGGCGGAAGCAACGGCGGAAGCGAAATAGTATCGGGTATTGTTATGTCTAAAAATCCCGATTATCAAATAGGCAAAGTATTGCTCATATTCAATTATTGCGTTTATACGCTTGCGCTTATTTGTTTTATTACCATTGATAAAGGTATAAATTTGGAAAGCGTATTGCGTATTTTATATTCGATAATTATGAGTTACGTAGTATCAATTACTTCAAATATTGTTAATCACGGAATAGACCCATTGTTGCAGTATTACATAGTCTCAGATAAATACGATGAAATCTCAAAAACTTTATCCGATACCTTTAAAAGGGGAGTCACAAGCATTGAAACAGTTGACAGTATCGGCAGTATTAAGGACAAAAGGATAATAATAGTAGTTATTCAGTTTAGGCAAAACAACACATTAAAAAACATAATAAAAAGCATTGACCCCGATTGCTTTGCTTATTGTAAGGCAATAGACAGCGTTGTCACCCGTCCTAATTTTAAAAAGAGGTATAGATAAAAATGGACAACAGAATTAGTAATTCGCCGCAAAACGACAACGGCGATAATAATAAAAGAATAGAAATCAAGCAAAAAGAACAGTTGAGCCAGCAGAAGCTTGATATTCGTCATATGAAAAAAAAGCGCTTTAGAACTGTTTTTCAGATAATTCTGGCGGCGTTTACGCGCGCCTTAGCATTAGAGTTACTGTTAATACCCAACAATATAACGCTCGGCGGCGCTGTGGGCATAGCGAGTATTCTTACTTGGATTTTTTCTCACGGTTCTTCCCTTTATACAGGCGCATTTTTGCTTGCGGTAAATATTCCTCTTATAATATTAGCTTATTTTAAAACCGAAAAAGGTTTTGCTCTAAAAACAGCTGCGTGTTTAGTGCTGATGAGTATTTTTATGGAAGCCATTTCGATAAGCAATTTGGCTCAAATTATCGGCACAGTACCGGCAAGCGGCGAAACAAAAGTTTTGTATACTTTTTTAGGCGGTGCGCTTTCGGGCATTAGCTTGCCTATGATGCTCAGCATTCAAGCGTCAACAGGCGGCAGCGATATAATAACTATGCTTTTACAAAAACGCAGAAGCGGCAACTATTTGCGTGTTATCCTTTATATCGACGTAATTACAATAGTAATTGCCGCAGCGGCAAGCCAATGGCTTACAGTAAACGGCGACGGTATGTCGGTGCTCATTTACTCCGTATCTGCGCAATTTGTTGCTCAACTGGTACAAAATCAAATTTACAAAGGTTATTCGTCGGCTTACGGTTTTGATATTATTACCGATAAAGCACAGGAAGTTTCAATCGCTCTTCAAAACGATTTAGGCAGAGGACTAACGGGGCTAAGAGTAACCGGCATGTATTCACACACTGATAAAACAATGATTATGTGCGTCATCTACAAAAGACAATTAAAAAAAGCGCGGGCGCTTATTAAAAGCATAGACCCCAACGCTTTTGCTATTGTTTATAACGTGAAGGAAGTTGTAGGAGTGGGTTTTCGCAATACCGATGAAGAAATCGAGACAAAAGTCTTGCACAGACGCAAAGCAGCTAAATCAGATATCGACAAAAAGTAATTACATAATATGCGAAAAGTCGGGTTTAGAAAGGTGCCTGATATAATTGGCTAAATCCTTCATAACCGCTAAGTGCCCTAAACATAATTCGTAATCCCTTTCTTTTACATAGGCTTTTGTTTCGGACACTCTTAAATTTATCTCGTATACGTCGTTGTGCGGCAAAAAAAGCTCCGATTTTGCCCTGACTTCTAACCATTCCTGACAAAAATAATCGTACTCCTCTTCCGTAAGCGACTTATTTTCGGCAAGGGTTATCATATAATCGATTTTATCCTCAAATCCTCCGTAAATTTTATTAATAGATATTACTTCGTATATGCCAAATCCGACAACCAATGCCAGAGCGATGAGGGGGATTATTATACTTTTCATTTTATCACCTTATCCTTGGCACTATCCCAGCTGTTTATGCCTCTTCGTTTATGCTGAGCGACAAAATGGTCGTTTTGGTCGACTGTCAAAAAAATTAAATCCTGTGCATTAAGATTTTTTTCTTTTAGCTGACGTTTTATTTTTTCCATCGAAATATTGTGCTGAGTAAACTCGTCGTCGCACCATTTGCCTTCCAAAACAAGAGGGATGGGCAGCGATTTTTGCTTATCTTCGAGTGATTTTTTAGGGATGATTGACAACTGACCGTTTGTTTCCATAAGTCCGTATTCGATTTCTTCCACGCTGAAATATCCTGTGGTGCGTATTGATTGCAATAAATCGTTAACCTGCATGTTCATGCTTTTTAATGAATTCATATCGATACCTTTTTTGTCTATCACTAAGAGTGGTTTGCCGCTGATAAGCGATTGCATTTTTATATTTTTTGACAAAAGAATAATTAACTGGTGCACGATATAAAGCGTCAAAATACTTACCAAACCGTAAGTAAGAGGTAAATTCCTGTCGCTCATAGGTATACATGCAATTTCGGAAATAACAAGCGTTATGACAAGCTCAAATGGTTCCATCTCTCCTATTTGTCTTTTGCCCATCAATCTTAATACTATCAGCAAAACGCTGAATATAATGAGGCCTCTAAAAAAAATTGTCAGCATAAGTTTAATTTGCATTT
>CALGIK010000223.1 GCA_937915515.1 uncultured Clostridia bacterium | reverse complement strand
GTTTTATAAAACAATGGTTCATGCAAATGTTTCCCACTATTTTAGCATAGCTTCCGTTTAAGTATACTCTTGCTTTTTTGCTCAATATTCTGTTTAATCCATCGGCATAACCAATATCCAAAACTGCAATTTTGCAGTTTTTTTTAGTCTTAAAAGCGCCGTCATAGCCTACGCTTTCACCTTTATTCAATCGGTTAATCTGCATAACGCAAGCATATACGCTTAAAGCAGGTTTAACATCCTTTACGCTTCCTATTCCGTAAAGCGCTGCGCCCGCTCTGATTATGTCATAAAGACGATAATCTTTGGTAATACCCCCGCTGTTGAATAAGCTGATATCTATATTTTCTTCGTGTTTTTTTTCCGAAATTATCTTTGAATTAATCAATTGCTCAAAATCTTTTATCTGTTTTTTATTTATTTTTTTTGTGCGGGCAGTAGCGGCTGCGCTGTCGCTTAGATGGGCAAAAATCCCCTTTACGGCAATATTATTAAAGCTTAATGCCGCTTTTAATACCGCTGTATTTTTACTTAAAAAGCCCAGCCTGTTAAATCCCGTATTAACTTTTAACCAAACCTTTATGTCTTTTGATATCTTTTTTGCGGCGCATTTAAGCAAAAACAAATAGTCTATGTTAAATACGCTTTGTGTCAAATCAAATTCAGCCAATTTCTCCGCTAGATTAGGGTGTGTATAGCCTAAAATTATTATCGGTTTATTGATACCGTTTTCTCTTAGTTTTATAGCTTCAGACAAGTCGGCAACAATAAACCCGTCTGCTCCGACACAATCCAATTTCTTTACAACGTCAATCAAACCTAAACCGTAAGCATTAGATTTGACGACGCAATAAATTTTGGCAGTTTTGGCTCTGCTTTTAAGATAATCAAAATTGTATGCGATTTTGCTTAAATCGATTGTTGAAAATCCCATATCTAAAACATATTCTTTTAGGCAAGAATTGTTTACAGTTTAATGTAAGTATACAAAAAATCTTGACAAAATTTAAAAAGTAACCCAAAATAAATAAAAGGAGTAGTTATGAAAATAGGACTTATCGCTCACGACAAAAAAAAGCCTGACATAGTTGTATTAGCAAAAAAGTACAGGGATACCTTGGCGCAGCACGAATTGTACGCGACCGGCACAACGGGAAAGCTTATCAGCAATGAAACAGGCTTAAATATTCACTGTATGAAAAGCGGCCCGTTGGGAGGCGATCAACAGATAGGCAGTATGGTGGCTGACAATCTGATTGACCTTTTGATATTTTTGCGGGACCCGTTGACTCCGCAGCCGCACGAACCTGATATTTCTGCGCTTTTAAGGCTTTGCGACGTACACGATATTCCGCTTGCGACAAATTTTAAGAGTGCCGAAGTGTTGCTTTTAGCGCTTAAAAGCGGAGTTGTATCGGACAACAACCTTTAATTAATTTATAAAAATCCATAGATACCCTAACATTTAATGTGTATATTTATAATATTCTGTATTTATTGTTGACAAAATAGTCTAAAACATTTATATTGTTATCGATAAAAAATGGCATTTTTTATCGAAACATTAGGATGTAGAATATGACCGAAAAGGACAATAAAGAAGCAAGCAAAGCGACGGTACTTAGACTGCCTATATATCTTAGGTATCTTAAGCGCATCCAAAAGGAAGGCGTATCCGTAATCAGCAGCACCCGATTAGCCACTGATATATCTTTAAACCCTGTGCAAGTACGAAAAGATTTATCCTCTATTTCTAGCGGAGCGGGAAAGCCTAAGGTGGGCTTTAAAGTGCAAGAACTTATTTTTGAAATAAGCAATTTTTTAGGTTACGATAATACAAACGATGCAGTGCTTGTCGGCGTAGGCAGATTAGGCACCACTCTGCTTAATTACAGCGGTTTTAATAATTACGGTTTAAATATCATTGCAGGTTTTGACACAAACAGTGAAGTAATAGGCAAAACGATAGCAAATAAGCCTGTTTATGACATAAGCGAATTGCCGAGTATTGTTAAAAAACACAGCATAAAAATGGGCATAATAACCGTCCCTAAGGAAAATGCGCAAAAAATTTGCAATCTGATGATAAACAGCGGCATAGTCGCAATTTGGACTTTCAGCCATATTCATTTAAAAATACCCGACAATGTGGTTATCAAGTACGAAGATATGGGCGCAAGTTTAGCGCTTTTGTCAAATCAGTTGAGGACATTGTTAAGTAAAAAGTAAAATCATAAAGCTCGGATTTGAATTTCCAAGCTTTTTTTTATTACTATTCTTTAATCGAAAAATTAGGCAACGCTTTTTAAGATTTTTTTGTTTTTTCCTTTAGTTTATCCATAAAACGTTGATTATCGATTACTAACCTTTCGTGAACTCCTTCTCCGATTAAACCGTTTTCGTCCATACATTTTACAGCAAAAACGAGCCTTTTACGGTCAATTTCCGTCAGACAGCAGTCGCAGGTAACCGTTTCGCCTATAGGCGTAGCGGATAAATGCTTAACATTGACAGAAATACCCACACTGCCTTCATTTTTTTCCAAAAAAGGCTGAACGCATTCGGCGCAGGTATGCTCCATTAAAGCTATCATAGAGGGAGTGGAAAATACATCTAATAATCCGCTTTTTAAAGCTGAAGCGGTATTTGTACAATCGACTTTAAGTTGCCGACGGTTTGTTAATCCAATGTTTAACATAACTTTCTCCTATTTTAATTTATATAAATATTTTTCAAAATCGATGCCAAAGTTAGGGTCAAACTTCTTTTTTACCGTATTTGAAATAGCTTTTGTAAGAAATTTGTCGGCTAATAAAACGGCTCTCTTTAAGGATATTCCTTTTACTGATTTTGCTGTAATAATACTTGCCAAGATATCTCCCGCCCCGCTTATATTAACACCAAAATAAGGCGATTTAGTTATAAAGTAGTTTTTTTTATCATCAATAAAGTTTAAGATGCTGTTGTTTTGTTTTATTCCGCTTACTACAATTCTTTTGCAGCCCAGTTTAAATACGGCTTGACATTCTTTATGCAAAAATTCAAAAAAATCTGTATCGTTTTGTTTTTTGCATACTTTATCAAAATCTAAGCCGCTGATTAAACAAAATTCCGTTAAATTAGGCGTAATAATATCGGCACAACTGATAAGCCGCCGCATTTCCTCAATCAGATAATCATCGCAAACAGCATATCTTTTGCCTTTATCGCCCATTACGGGGTCGACAACAATAAGAGTATCTTGGTCTTTAAAGGTCTGTATAAAGTCGTACGTTTTTTTTGCCTCTAGGCCACCTGTTAAAAATCCGCTTAATATACCGTCAAATTTTACGCCCATATTCTGCCAGCTTTTTATATAACCGTCCCAAACATAAGAAGTGTCCTCCATAAAATAATGGCTAAAACCCGTTTGGGCGGAAAGTAAAGCTGTAGGTAAAGGACAGCAAACAGTATTGCACGCCGCAAAAACAGGCAAAGCGGCAGTAAGGCTGCACTTGCCAAAACTGCTCATATCGTTTATTACCGCAACGGTTTTTGCTTTTTTTTGCTTTATGTTTTTTTGCATATTTACATTTACCTTCAAGTGTTACTGTTTTTATTTGTTTTTATATATGACTTATCACAGTTTTAAGATTCATAATTGTTTTTATCGTTAATATTTTTAATATGCATTTTTGATACAAAAAGCTTGTTTACATAAGGTATTTTCTTTAACGCTACTGTTAAAGCAAGTGCCGCAGCAACGCTTACGGCTGCTTGCACAAGGTCATTTAACACGCCCATAGTAATAGCTGTTTCGACACTGTAAAGGATAGTATTTGCGATAAAATACCCTAAGACCATCGTTAAAGCAGAAATAACAAAACCTAAAATCAATTGCCAGACAGGCAATTTTGGTTTTCCCATAGTTTTATGTAAAAGTATGCCGCATAAAAAACCCTCAACTGCTTTTATTACCAAAGTAAAGGGCGCATACGCAGCATAGCCGTTGACCAAATCCGCTAAAGCTCCTCCCAACGCTCCGCACAGCGCACCCGAAAAAGGACCTAAAAAAACTGATGCGAGCAATATAAAAGCGTCGCCGAAATTTATGTAGCCTATGCCGACAGGTAAAATAAAGTATGCCGTGACTACAAAAATCAGCGCGGAAAAAACCGCAAGAGATACAATTTTAAATGTTTTCATAAAAAAACTCCGCGTTTGGGCACGGAGAAAGTTTTTGCTCTACGTTAAAAAAGCAAGCGCAAAAATAACGTAATTACGCTAAAAATACTTTCCCATTCGGACTGATAAACATTTGTTTAATCACCGTCGGTTGCGGAATCTCACCGCATCGGCTGTTGGGGCTGTCGGACTAACGGCGTTTTGCCGTATTACCATCGGTCAAGCTTTTCACTTTGCCCAAAGATATTTATATTAGTATTAATATAAAACTTAAATAACTAAATGTCAAGCAATAGAGTCGGTAATTGAAAAAATGTGTTTTTTCCAATGCTTTCTACCCATAGCATTTGACAAAGAAACGTTTTTTCCACTGTGAATATAAAAAGCCTGAGCTAAGGAGTCAGCACAGGCTGATTGGTAAAAATATGTTTAAGCAGTATTATTCACTTATCCATACGGCGTATAAAAGGGTGTCAACGGGCGCCTTATTTATATCTTCTGCCGTATAATCAATATATTGGCTGTCTGAATTTTTTGACCAACCGACAAAAGTAAAACCATCACGTTGGGGTGCTTTAATGCCGTTTATGGCGTTAGGATTAACTATTTTTCCTTCTGCATTTTTAAAGGACAAAATATAGCTTCTATCCTCGGATAAGGTGACACCTAAAATTAACGGACGGTTAGAAGAGTTAAAATTACTTGACCAACCGACAGGAATATTGTTTATTTCACAATATATTGTAACTTCGTTGCAGCCGTAAAAAGCATGAATTCCGATGCTACTGACATTGTCGCCAATTATCATGCTCTGCATGCCATTACAACCAAAAAACGCATAGTCGCCGATACTTGATACGTTGTTAATAATAGCTACGCTCTTTAAGCTGCGGCAGTTAAAAAATGCATAGCTGCCTATGTTTGTCAAGCTTTCCGTAATTTTTATGCTTATTAATTTTGAGCAGCCGTAAAAAGCGTAATCATTTATGCTGGTAACACTATCGGGGATTGTTATATTTATCAAATTTAAACAACGGTAAAAAGTCGAACGATTTATGGTTGTTACTCCCTCGGGTATAATTATGCTCGTAATACCTACGCATTGATAAAAAGCATATGCGCCTATAGTGCTTACGCTGTCTCCTAAAGCTATGCTTGTCATATTTTCGCAGCCGTAGAAAGCATAATTACCTATACTTGTTACGCTCAAAAGGTCTATGCCCTTTAAACTTTCACACTTATAAAAAGCCGAACGGCCGATTGATTTAACAGTGTTAGGTATTAAAATATTTTCTAAACTGCTGCATTTATAAAAAGCATAATCAGCTATACTTGTAACACCGTCAGGAATTATAATTTCTGCTATGCCGCAATTCATAAAAACGCCTTTATTTATGCTTGAAATGCCCTTTCCGAGTGTTACCGAAGCTAAATTTAAACAGCCATAAAAAGCAAAGTTATCAATAACCTCCACGCTGTCGGATATTAACAAATTTTTCAAACTTATACAGGTAGAAAAAGCAAAGCTGCCTATGCTTTTTACGCTGCTGGGTATTGTTACGCTTGTCAAATATAAACAATTGGCAAAAGCGCTGCTGCTTATGCCTAAAGTGCCTTCTTTAATCTCTGCATTTGTTAAGCTTTGGTTTTTTACTCCGACAACCCATTTATCAGCATAAATTAAACCGTCTGAACTAAGACTACTCCATATTTTTGTGTCTAAAAAAGCAAAGCTGCCCAAATTTGTAATACCGCTGCCCATAGTTACACTTTCGAGCTTTCCGCAATTCATAAAGGCAAAATCACCTATACTGTTTACGCTGTCGGGGATGATAATCTTTTTGATATTCATGCAATTTTGAAAAGCGGAAATGCCTATACTCTTTATGCTGTTTGGCAACACTATATCTGTTAAGCTGTTAACGCTAAATAAGTTGGCACAATTAATAAAAGCATAACTGCCTATATTTTTTACGCTATTTGGCATTGTAATATTTAAAATACTGTTGCATCCTGCAAAAGCACGGTTACTGATACCTAATGTTCCGTTAACGAGGATTATAACAGGTAAAATATCGTCTTTTATATATCCTACTGCCCATTTGTCAGCGTATACAATTCCGTCCGTTGCATTGCTGAATATCTGCGTTTCATTAAAAGCGTAACTGCCTATGCTCTCTACACTGTCAGGTATTGTTATGTTGGATAAACTGCTGCAATTAGCAAAAGTAAAATCGCCTATGCTTTTTACGCCTTCGGGTATTATTATTTCTGTTAATTTATTGCATCCCTGAAAAGCATAACTGCTTATGCTCGTTATTCCTTTTCCGATATATATGTCAGATAGGCTGCTGCAGTCGGCAAACGCGTAATTGCCTATGCTAATCACGTTATCTGGAATGATAATTTCTGCTAAGCTGCGGCAATAAGAAAAAGCATAATCTCCTATACTCTTTACGCCCCTTCCTATTGTTATGCTTGCCA
>CALGIK010000222.1 GCA_937915515.1 uncultured Clostridia bacterium | reverse complement strand
CCTTCCAAGGCTCTGCTTTAACGGAAATTACAATACCGGCAAGCGTAACAAGCTTTGGGACATCAGCTAATGCATCATCAGTCTTCATGGATTGCTTAAGTTTAACAAAAGCTGTATTTGCAGAAGGAAGTCCGCTTACAACTCTATACGGTCAGATTTTCTCAGGCTGCAGAAGCCTAAGTGAAGTAACACTGACTGAAGGAATAAAAACTATTGGTAGATTAGTTTTTTCAGGGAATGCTATTACATCTATTAACCTACCTAAAAATTTAGCTACAATTGAAGAAAGCGCTTTCTTAAATTGCGTCAACCTTGTTGATATCACTATCCCGGACAGCGTAACAAGCATCGGTCAGAAAGCTTTCAACAATTGCGCATCTTTAACTCAAATAAACATTCCAAGGGGTGTAATCAGTCTTGATCTTTATACTTTTGCAGGCTGCACAAGCCTAACCGAAATAACGCTCCACAAAGACATTTACAACATAAACTATTATGTTTTCCAAGGCTGTACCGCTCTTGTTAAGGTAACATTTGCTGACAAAAGCAGACTGACGAGCATCAAAAACTATGTCTTTGACGGCTGCACAAGCTTAACGAGCATTGTTATCCCCAACAACGTAACAAGCATAGGTCTTTATGCCTTTAACGGTTGCACGGCTTTAAATCAGGTAACACTGCCCCGTAGTGTAGAAACCATAGGCAAATATGCATTTGCAGGCTGCACAGCTCTAAGCCAAATATTAATCCCCAACAGCGTTATAGTAATCGGCGACTATGCTTTCCAAAACTGCACTGGATTGACAGCGGTAACCTTTGAAGAAGGCAGCCACTTAGCTGCTATAGCCAGTTATGCCTTCGAAAACTGCACGGGCATCACTAGCATAACCTTACCGCAAACTGTTACAGCCATCGGAGCTTACGCTTTTAAAGGTTGGACAAATACTCAAACCATTAATATCCCAGGGTATGCTTCTGCTCCTACCGGCTGGAAAGCTAGCTGGAACGCAGAGTGCAACGCTACGATTAAATGGAAGACGGTTGCTTAAAGTATAATTCTTAGATACCACCTAAATTTTAAGACTTTTTATAAGTCAGCAATATCTAAACGATAATTCAGTTAAAAACCCATCGACAAAAGTCGGTGGGTTTTTTTTAACAAAAAGAATGTATGAACTCATAGATATTCATACATTTTTTATCACCTCAACAAAAAATTTGTATCAATTTAAGTGTGTTTAAAAAAATTTTATATTCTTTTAAACAGCCATTTTGTTTAAGCTTTCTCTAATTTACAAATCGAATAAGTATAAAGCTTAAAACAGCTATTTATTGCCGCAATACTTTGAATACATTTCTATAAAGAGATTTAAATGCATCTCTTCATCTTCCTTAATCCTTTGAAGCACGGCCTCAACTTGTCTTAGTGAAGGAATGTTTTGAGGATTAACCTCTCTTAACAAATGAGAATATCCGCTTATAGCTTCTTGCTCCGCTACAATATCTAACGATAACTTTTCGCAGAGTGAATTGCCATAATTAACATAACCACCGCTCCAATAAAAATGGTTAGGCTGCCAAAAGCGCAAATCTCCTCCTAATGATTGTATCAATGTACCTATCATATCAAGATGAAGCATCTCGACCAAAGCTATACAAAATATCGAATCGGAAACATTTTCATCTTCTATGGTTTCGTGATGGCTGATATATTGTGCAATAGCAGACATTTCTGAATTGCCTCCGTTGGCGTAAGCAGAAAGCAACATTTCAGCAACCTGTTTATTCTGAAAGGTCATTTTCGCTGAAGGATACGGCTTCTGAATATGGCATGGAAGGCTTTTGATAAAATCATCTGCAAGGTTATCAACTGAGTTACGGAAACTGTACATTACTTATTATCCTCCTCGTCGAGAGTACTAGTAGATATATATGTCATTGATTGTCTTTTGGTGCATAATATCTGCTGTATAATAAATTTATTTATAAATCTTTTGACCTAATTAACCCTATTTTAATTTGATGATATGTTTAATTTACCAAATGATAATTACTTTTGTCCATTACAGTTAAAGCTTTTTTTACCATAGGTTTAGCCTATACTTATTCTGATACCAAAAAAAAGTTACGGATATCTCCGTAACTTTCCTTATTTTTGTTATGTTAATTAGTCTATAGGTTGAATTAACTGTTCATACTTTGTGAGAT
Source organism: uncultured Clostridia bacterium (assembly GCA_937915515.1). GTDB lineage: Bacteria > Bacillota > Clostridia > Christensenellales > CAG-314 > SFEB01. The sequence continues at coordinate 5,626 of CALGIK010000222.1, read as the reverse complement.
AAAATTGGTACATTGTTGACATATATTCGTTAAAATCGATTAAGTCCTCTTCACTTAAGGCTCCGTAGCTGCTTATCAGATTTTCCATAACAGTTTTAAATGCAGTTAGATTATCGGCATTGGAGCTAATGAGATATTTTGTATAAGCAATCTCAACAGATATTAACTCATTTGCCGCCGCAAGTGCATTTCCGCTTATATTTTCTCCTAAAAACGCTTGTATTCCTAAATAATACAATCCCATACTGTTATCGTTAGTATTATCTATTATCCTAAACAGTCTCCTGCTAAATCTATCAAGCTCACGGAAAGATGCCATAATTTTGGTGACCTTTTCAACATCAAAGTTTGTTTTAGTTTCATCAAAGTCAATATATGTTAAAATTACATAAGAGGCATCCGCTAAAAAAGTTTTAAATTCAGGCGTTAAGACCTCCCAAAGCATATAAATGCTACCGTCAAGACTGAATCCCATATCTCTTAAGAAGTTGCGTACAATTAACAAAGCACAATCAAACGTCATATCGGAAATGCCGTCAAAAATTTGGTATGCCTCGTAATAATACGCCTTTACAATATCAGTTGGGGCAGTATCAATAATCTTTTGCGCCAATCTTTCGGCATAAAGGTATGAAGTGGTTAAAGCGCCGTTATATTTTAAGCGTTCATTATTGTCAACAGAAGCCAATAAATATATTCTGTTAACGTTTCTGATAGCATTTGCTAGTTCATCAAAATCGTCTTGCCATTCGCCCAAATTCGTCTCGTATGGGTTTTGGGGGTCATCGTATCTTTGAGAAATCTCAACGTATTTATCAAAAAAGAAACTTAAACAACCGTCAAAACTCTCTTTATCCGAAGTATTCAGTGCGTTATACATAGTTGTAACATCGCCCATAAAACTTAAAAAGTCTTGAATTTTTCTGTCGCCCATTTGATACTGCGCATAGCTTTCAAGCGCTAATAACAGCTTTTTATAAACCTCAAAAGCGTTTTGTGATAAAGCGTCGCCAAAATGATTTGCGGTAATGCTGACAAATACTGTATATGAATATTCTGAGAAATCAAAAGAATATTCGGGGACGCCATAGTCTATGTAATAAGTGTTTAACGATGCCAAAATGCCATACTGTTTTGCTGGCGACATTTCAACAAAGTAAGTAAAAAGCTCCGCTACATCTTGATCGTAATCTTCCTCTCCTGCAAAGAGTTTATCTAATGCATTTAGGTACATCTCCCAAAAGTTATCATAAATCGGGTCTGACAATAGTCTGCCGTTATGGTGAATATATCCATATTCGGCTGTCTTAATATAAGAAAGCAAATATTCGTAAGACACGGATGCAGGCTTGTTGTCGATAACCAAAATACCGGCAAAAGTAAGACAATCATAAAGCGCTAAATACAATTCATTTTCGCCGGTTAAAACTTCATACCTAAAGTTAAGAGCGTTTCTGTAATGCCACATAAATCTTGTGGTATCCGGCTCTTGATTAAGAGTCATACGTGCTGTTTCATAAACTGCATTTTTAATATTGATATACAAATTTTCTAACAGTCCGGGTAAATATGCATTTTTTAGAGCAAGTCCGTTGACTGCAGCTTCGCCGTCGTCGCTGTGGTAATAATAGTAGGAGTATATAATATCAAAAAAATCGCTGCGCCAAGATGCGATTGTTCCGAAAACAGCTCTGTTATTTAAGAATATACTATCCGTAATAAGAGTGTTAGCTTCTTCAATCTCCGTACCGTAATCTCCCAAACCTTCAACAGTCCATTCTGCTGGCAATACCATAAGTTTTTCGTAGACCGAAGTCATAAATTCGAGCATTGAAACGGTATCGTCTACAAGCTGAGCCGTCGGTACGGAAGATAAAAATACGCCTATCGTGTCTTCACCAGCAAGCACCAAATCAAAGAAATTGTCGGAGATATTTATTAACAGTGCACCTAAAACATTAAAATCACCGGAAGAATCTTTTAAGTTAAGTAAGTCATCTTTTGTTGTGTTATAACTGTTTGCCACTAAAGAAATAGTGGCGATATTGTTTACTGTTTTTATAGTAAACGTCTGATCAAAGCTATTTGCTTCTTCAAACCATAAACCAAAGCCAAACACAGCGGCTGTACGCATAACTTGCTCTTTTTCCGCAGCAGTAATAAAATCTTTATCATAATCGGACAAGTTAAAATATAACTGAGCAGCTTCTATCGCTTTTTCGCCTTCAGCCTCTGTTATTGTAGGTACTTCGTCCCCCGTCCAATCGATTGCGGATATTTCGTTGGCTAATTTTTTTATTAAAGAAACTTCGCTGAAGATTATCTTAACCGTAAATTCAAAATTTTGATTTAAATAGCTGACAGAAACAGTTTGGCTTAACGGTGTAGTCATGTTATCAATTGTGGCGGCGCTCAATTTAAAACCCGATACCAAAAAAGCGGTATAAGGTATGTATCTTTCAATTTTGCCGCCATTGCCTGTTATTGTTATATGACTGCCGTTTAGGTCGATACCTTGATCGTGACTTTTGTAATTAGTTTTGCTGGGTTTTGAAAAAGTAGCGTTTTCAATTTCGTACACAGTAACATTAAAAGAAGCAGAATAGCTCTGATAACGCGCGGTAAGAGTAAGCGTGCCCGCAGCAGAGGAATCAAAGCCCTCTATAGTCACCGTACTGTTGTTTAGCAAAATTGATTGAAAGGAGCCGCTATCTGACATAATTTTAATACGACCTTTGCTTTTGTCAAACGAATCTCCTATGAGATAGCCTTTTTCAAAATTCTCGACGGACACTCTTGGCACGATGGTGATGGTAAGAGTGGCGGTCTTGTTTTTGTAATTTATTGTCAGCTCTTGTTCTCCAAGCTTGTTTTTGTCGTAGCCCGTTACTTTGACATCGGAAGAATCTAGAGCAATTGTTTCCGTTTTGCCCTTATACACAACAGTCAATTTTCCCCCCGTTAAATCAAGCTCCTGACCTTCGACAAAGCTCACGCGGGTTGGCATATCGCCCTCTTTTATTAAGACTTCAGTGGGCGCACTGCAAGCTGTTGCGGACAAAATCAATACCGCAAACATAAGCAGAATAATCGCTAATTTAGAAAATTTTTTCATTCCCTTTCCCCTTTTTATAAGATTTACTTTAGTAAAAAAACACTACGTTTCTACTCCACTTTTTGATTTTGTAGTGTACTATATTTTAACACAAGAAGAGGTCTTTTGCAAGTGCCTAAACAACCATTTAATTTCCTTTTTATGTTGCAAAACAAGCAAAAACACTCTCAAAAAATTGTATCTGTAATTTTAAATATGTATCTGTCGCATAAGAAATAACCGGAAATTTTTAGCTATTAAAGCTGATGGTAAACGCTTCAATTCAAATAGTCATATAATTTGAATGCTCTCAATACGCTACACGAATGTCTACCGAGTAACGACTTACGACCACACCGCCTTTGACAGCTACAAGGGCAAGACGTGATAGCATTTAAGGAATTTAGAAGCTCATTCAAAATTGAAGATATGCTCAAATACTTGAGGTATCCGCTTATGCTCCCCAGCCGCTACACAACCAAAGTCGCTTGCTACACTAAAGTTTATATTATAACAAATTGAGCTTTGCACGAACAATAGAAAAACGTGCAAACGCAATACCCGTCCACTTGGCGGGCGTTCCTACGGCGTATAAAGACTGTCTACGACTTTGACAAATCAAAGGACATTTCCGTAAGCAAGCACACGGACAAATTGCAAATTAAACTTGCGACAAGTGCTCATTTAGTACCAGTTGAAGACGATAATTTACCATTTTGATAGACATTATTTATTAATTGGTTTATACTTATTAAGTATATAAAGAGTTAAACACTAAATGATAATTATAAGGGTACTGTAAAATGGCTGATATTAAGATTAGAGAACAGGCTGGAACGGATAATGGTAGAAAATTTGATTATCAAATGGCTGTAGCATTAGATTATTTATTAACTGAAATTGACAACGATGCAATAGTGTTAATTGAAACCTTAGAAGATTTTGCAGTATTTCATAACTACGGGACGGATTTTGAAAAAGTCGATATATATCAAGTAAAGACTAAAAATTCTGGACTATACACCAAGAATTTACTATGTGAAGATAATGTGTTAGGTAAAATAATACTTACTGATTTCTATTTCAACTCACAAGCTAATACACTCAATATTATTTGTAATACTCACTTAAAAGGCACATCTACAGAATCTTTAGAATGTTTTAATTTTGACAAAACATTAACGTCATTAGAGCTTACCAAATTAAAAAACAATGTTCTCGAATATCTAAAAAAAGAGCCTTATTTTAAAAAAAAGGATATGTCAGAATATTTGGGGAAACTGATATATATAAAATCTGCATTGCCATTTTCAGGAAACCAAGATAGGTATAGTGAAACTTTGGTGGGAAAAATAAACAATGCAATTTCAAATTATTTGGATGACGAAAATCATTCAATAAATCCACAGGCGATATGTAATACGCTGAAACTCCTTATTGATAGACAGCGAAGAAATAGATTTGCGTCTGATACAATTGATATCGGTAAAGCCATTGAGTTAAAAGGTATAAATACTAGCACAGTTAAAAGTATAATAGACCATGCTGCAGAATTATCATTGTCTAAAAAAGAAATCCTACATCATGCTTCAATAATTTATTCTCCGAAAGAATTTACACGTATTAAGGAAGAATATGCACAATTTTTATCATATAAAGCTAATCTTTCTGATAAAGTATTCTTAGAAGCAAAGAACATTGTGGAAGAAGAGTATAGACAAGTGACATTGCAATTTGGCTCTATGGATGAAGTCGCAAGGAATGTTGCGTTGAACTGTATAGATAAAATACCTTATTACACTATTGCAATTATTCAAATCCTTACCATTCTTGTTATATATAGTTAAGGAGAAATGTATGAGCATATTTTATAAAGAACTATTAATTTTTGATAAAGTCTTAAAAACAGCTAGAAAAATCAAATTCGAAAATGGCGTTAATATTATCACTTCAAAACTTAATAGTGTAGGAAAAACATCATTATCCTTAATGCTTCTTTATAGTTTTGGAGCGAAAGTAAAGTTTAGTGATAAATGGAATTTAGATAACATATTTACAAAGCTAACTATAGTTCAAAATGGGAATGAAATCGTAATTATTAGATATAGGGATACTTACACCATTGAAACTGCGAAAGAACGATTCTTTTATCCTTTATTGAAATCTGGATATTCAGAAAAATTGTATGAGCTTTTGGGGCTTACCATAAAAATTAAAGATAAGGATTCTGATACATATTCCACAGCAGTTCCTTCTCTATATCTTTTGCCATATTTTTTGTCACAAACAAAGACAGATGATGACCGTTCAATATTCTTAGACTTGCAAATGTATTCAAAATCTGATTTGCATGATGCTTTGTATTATCATGTTGGGGCTTTAGATAATGAATATTCGGGTGTTATTCAAGAATTGACAAAAAACAAAGCTGCACTAGAGCGTTTTAAAAAAGACAAAGAAAAACAGCTTGAAGAAATAAAATATTTAGAAGCTAAATTAGAAGAAAACAAAAATCTCAAAGTAACAGATACT
>CALGIK010000221.1 GCA_937915515.1 uncultured Clostridia bacterium | reverse complement strand
GGCGTAAGTCCAAAAGCGGAGGATATTGCCGTAAATGTCTGCAAAAAAAAGCATATGACAAATATGCGTGCGGCAGGCAGCGAGGAAGCGTTGAGACTTGAGACACCTAAGCGTATGACCTTAGAAGAAGCAATGGAGTTTTTGAGCGATGACGAGCTTATGGAAGTAACGCCAAAAAACGTAAGACTGCGTAAAAAAATACTTGACAACGACCAGCGCCTAAAGTATAAGGCAAGAATAACAGATAATCAATAATATCATCAAATCAATTAATATCATATAACGGCTGAATAAGCCGTTATATGGTTTTTATCAAACATTTTAATGATAATTGGACGAAATATCTTGTATTTTTATTTTTATCCTTTATAATATAGTAAACTTACTTTTTTACTTTAAAATTATTTAAAAAAATCGGGGGTATGTATACAGGCGTTAAACAATGTCAATATCGATTTTCCCGAAAGGGGGATGGTGTTTGTACTGGGTAAAAGCGGCAGCGGCAAAAGCACTTTGCTTAATGTTTTGGGCGGGTTAGACAGAGCCGACGAGGGGCAGCTTATCGTAAGGGATAAATCGGACAGAGATTTTAAAAATTCCGATTACGACAGCTATCGCAATACATATGTAGGATTTGTCTTTCAGGAATTTAACCTTTTAGAGGATTTTACCGTAGGGCAGAATATAGCTTTAGCATTAAAATTATTAGGTAAGCCGTTTGAAAAAAGCTATGTTGAAGAAATTTTAAAAAAGGTAGACTTAGAAGGTTATTATGACCGCAAAACGAACGAATTAAGCGGCGGGCAAAAGCAGAGAGTGGCTATTGCACGGGCTTTAGTTAAAGAGCCGCAAATAATACTTGCCGATGAGCCTACAGGAGCGTTGGATTCGGTAAACGGCGCTTTGATTTTGGAAACGCTTAAAAATATTTCTAAAACCTGTTTGGTAGTGGTGGTTTCGCACGACAGAGATTTTGCCGTCACTTACGCCGACCGTATTATTGAACTTAAAGACGGCAAGGTTGTTTCTGATTTAACAAAAAACGGCAATCAAAAAAACGGTGACAGAGCTATTACCTTTGACGAAAAAGGCATTTTTGTTGCTTACGGGCAAAAGCTGTCAAAAGAAGATTTGGCTACTGTTAAAGATTATATTAGCAATCAAAAAAAGGGAGCTAAAATTGTCGTCGAAGTGGACACTGATATAAAGGAAGGCTTTAAGCCCACCGACAAAAACGATATAAAACAGAGCCAAAAAAAGTATACAAAAGTTAAGACTAAGTTAAGCTATTTGAGTGCGCTAAAAAGCGGTTTTGCCACTCTTAAATACAAGCCGATAAGACTTGTCATAATAATTTTATTGTCGGTAATGGCTTTTTGTATGTTCGGCATTGTCGATACTTTCAATTCTTTTAATATAGCGGACAGCTTAACGCAAAGCTATATTGACAGCGGCGAAAAAAAGTTGGTGCTTAGTAAAAGCGGGTTAAGCTATATTCCATTTATTGATTATTATATTGAGAACGGCAGCAAGATGCTCAACGACAACGACATAAAAGTTTTAAGTTTAGACGGCGACATTTTGTTGCAGCCGCTGTATACTGAACAATTGTTTCTGACAAATTTTGCCCTATCCCTTGACAAATGGAAACTTTATTATTCATACTCTGTTTACGCTTATGCTGATATAGATTACGACATGTTTAACACCTTAGGTTTCACCCTAAGCGGCAATTTGCCGACGGCAGAAAACGAAATTGCATTGACAAAATATAATGCGCAAAGTTTTGTTTACGCCGGTTATATCGATGAGTTAAACAATGAAATCAAATTTGAGACGGAAAATGATTTGATAGGCAAATCCATTAATTTGTACGGCAAATATTATACGGTTACAGGCATTGCGGATACAGGTTTTGACGAAGAAAAATACGCCGTATTAAAAGACTATTCAGATGGTTCTTCAATTTCTGATTTGGTGACGAAATTATCAAATGAGCTAAAAAGCAGCAAAATAATGGCGATACATAATTTATGTTTTGTCACTAACAGCTTTTTAGAGCGTTTTGACTGTCAAAATTATGTTGATACCTTAAGGTATTCTTTCAGTCTCTACAACGAAATCTCGCTTTTTAAAAACGTAAATCTAAAACGCATATACAGCTTTAATCAAAATTTGTATCATTCTTTTGCCGCCGGTAAAACAGCTCTAAGCGAAGGGGAATGTCTTTTGCCCATAAGCAGCATTTATGGATGCAGTGCCTTACTAAACGAAGCACAAAAACTTAAAGGCATACCCGATAATTTTAAGGATACGGCGCTTGCGGCAATAAACAGCGCTTGCGACCAATACGCTGATTCTTCATACGATGCGGCGGTACAAAATGGATTTGTCGGTAATACGGGCAAATATAAGCAATATCTTAATAGCTTTTTTGTCAACGATTATGGCGAAAATACATATGCGCAAATTGCTTTAAACGTTATGACTGATTATTTTAATAGTTACGATGTGTTTACCAAAGCGGCAAGCGCAAATTCTAAGCTTACCTTTTATCATAATATCGGGGAAGTATATGTTAATCCGATAGGGTTTTTTGTGCCTGATTATTTTTATGACAGAACTTATGATACTTACAACGCATATGAGGGAATCGTATTTAACGACAGAGCCTATAATAAACTTACCGTTGACGGAATTGAAGGTAAGTACGATTTGGCTATCAGTCTTTTGCCCGACAATAAAGTAAAAACGAGGCAGTTCATTGATATTTGCGCCGACTATATTTCTCCTGATAATACTTTTAGCTACGGTATAGAAGACAGTGTGTACACGGTTGTAGCGCAAATTTATCTTTTAAAACTGATTCTGTTAAATATTCTAATAATCATCGGAGTTTTTCTCACTGCTTTTGCCGTTGCGCTTATGCTTAACCTTATATCTGTTACTATTGCAAACAAAAAAAACCAAATAGGCATACTTCGAGCAATGGGAGCAAGCGGCGGCGATGTGTTTAAAATATTCAGTGTCGGAAGCATTGTTATTGCCTTCATTAGTTTTGTGCTTTCCATAATCGGCACTTTAGTTTTGGTAGGCGTGTTTAACTCCTTATTAAAAAAGTTTTTTGAAATGACAGCAACAATACTGGTTTTTTCCTTACGTCAGATAATTTTGCTGTTTGTTGTAAGCTTTTTTACGGCTGTTTTAGGCAGCTTCTTCCCGATACTAAAAATCTCTAAAAAAAGACCTACGGAAGTTATCAACCATTAAACAAATAAACAAAAGCAAAATAATGCAGAAGTAATTACGCAATAAATATTTAAGGGGGACGTTATGATTTCCTTAAAAAATATAATCAAAATATATAAAATAAAAAAGGGCAAACATGTAGTCGCGCTTAACAAAGTAAGCATTGATTTACCAGACAAGGGGATGGTGTTTGTACTGGGTAAAAGCGGCAGCGGCAAAAGCACTCTCCTAAATATTTTGGGTGGATTAGACAGAGCCGAAAAGGGCGAGCTGATTGTCAACGGCAAATCTGACAGGGATTTTAAGCAGATTGATTATGACACGTACCGCAGCACCTATGTAGGTTTTGTTTTTCAGGAATATAATCTTTTAAGGGATTATACCGTCGGTCAAAACGTAGCAATGGCGTTAGAATTGTCGGGCAAAAAACCGACGGCGGATACTATCGAAAAAATCTTGGCGGAAGTAGATTTAAGCGGTTATTTTGACCGTAAAACCGACGAGTTAAGCGGCGGACAAAAACAGAGAGTGGCTATTGCGAGAGCTTTGGTTAAATCACCTCAAATTATTTTGGCTGATGAACCTACCGGAGCGTTAGATTCCGTCACAGGCGCAGCAATTTTAGAAACGCTTAAAAAACTATCAAAAAAGTGTTTGGTTGTTGTGGTTTCGCACGAGTTAGATTATGCCGCTACCTATGCCGACCGTATTATTGAATTAAGTGACGGAAAGATTGTTTCGGACTTATCTAAACAGGATAGCGGCAGCGAGGGTTTTCAAAAAAAGGACAATATTATA
>CALGIK010000220.1 GCA_937915515.1 uncultured Clostridia bacterium | reverse complement strand
ACTATAATTTGGGCATCCGCCCATTTAGAAAGCTGGTGCTGAACACCAGCTTTCTAAATGGGCGGATGCCCAAATTATAGTATACGTAGGCTGCGGCGAACGCGGCAATGAGATGACGGACGTTTTAAACGAATTCCCCGAACTCCGTGACCCCAAAACAGGCGAACCGCTTATGAAGCGTACGGTTTTAATTGCCAATACTTCGGATATGCCTGTTGCGGCGAGAGAAGCGTCAATTTATACGGGTATAACCATAGCGGAATATTTTAGGGATATGGGTTACAACGTAGCCATTATGGCGGACAGTACTTCACGCTGGGCGGAAGCATTAAGAGAGATGAGCGGCAGACTGGAAGAAATGCCCGGCGAGGAAGGTTATCCCGCATATTTAAGCAGCCGCTTAGCGGAGTATTACGAACGTGCGGGCGTTGTTAAGGTTTTAGGCAAAGAGGACAGAGAAGGAAGTATCACGGCAATCGGTGCGGTATCGCCTGCAGGAGGCGACTTATCAGAGCCTGTCAGTCAAGCAACTTTGCGCATTGTAAAAGTATTCTGGGGATTGTCGGCGCAACTAGCTTACAGAAGGCACTTTCCCGCTATTGACTGGATGATAAGTTACAGTTTGTATGCCGACAATATGAAGGAATGGTTTAACGAAAACATAGCTCCCGATTACAGCCAACTGCGCCAGTTTATCAATATGATTTTGCAGGAGGAAGCCGAGCTGGAGGAAATTGTCCGTCTTATCGGTATGGATGCTCTGTCTGATAATGACAGGCTTACTATGGAGACGGCAAAAATAATCAGAGAAGACTATTTGCACCAAAACGCTTTTCACGAGGTGGATACCTATACGTCGCTGACTAAGCAGTACAAGCTTATTAAAATAATCAGGGAATTTGATAAAGAAGCACGCAAAGCTTTAAATAATTATGCCGATTTGGATGAGATATTAAATTTGCCCTGTATGGAAAAAATCGGCAGAGCAAAATATGTCACAGAAGACAACTTATCGGCTTTAGACAATATACTAAACGAAATAGCAAGCCAAATAAGGGCGCTGACCCACGGAGATGAAAACTTATGATTAAGGAATATAAAACCATTAAGGAAGTCGTCGGACCGTTGATGTTGGTCGAAGGCGTAACGGGCGTAAAATATAACGAACTGGTGCAGATAGTACAAAAAAACGGACAAACACGTGCCGGCAAAGTCCTCGAAGTCAACGGCGACAGAGCATTGGTGCAGCTTTTTGAAAGCAGTCATGGGTTAGAAATTTCGACAAGCAAAGCCCGCTTTTTGGGCAAAAGCTTAGAGCTTGCCGTTTCCGAAGATATGCTTGGCAGAGTTTTTGACGGCATGGGACGTCCTCGTGACGGCGGAGAGCCTTTAATTGCGGAAAAATTCCTTGACATAAACGGCGAACCTATAAACCCCGCCGCAAGAGATTATCCCAATCAGTTTATTCAGACAGGCATATCGGCTATTGACGGACTAAACACTTTGGTAAGAGGACAAAAACTCCCAGTATTTAGCATGAGCGGTTTGCCGCATGCTCAATTGGCTGCTCAGATAGCGCGCCAAGCAAAAGTTTTGGGCAAGGAGGAAAAATTTGCCGTTGTTTTTGGCGCAATAGGCATTACCTTTGAGGAAGCGGATTATTTTATCAGCGACTTCCGCAAGACGGGCGCAATTGAGCGTACCGTGCTGTTTACCAATTTGGCTAACGACCCTGCAATTGAGCGTATCGCAACCCCTCGTATGGCGCTTACCTGTGCGGAATATTTGGCATTCGAAAAAGACATGCACGTTTTGGTTATTTTGACGGATATAACAAACTATGCCGAGGCTTTGCGTGAAGTCTCCGCCGCGAGGAAGGAAATCCCCGGGCGCAGAGGGTATCCGGGGTATTTGTACACCGACTTAGCCACTATTTATGAGCGTGCGGGACGTATTAAGGGCAAAAACGGCAGTATAACGCAAATTCCTATTTTGACGATGCCCGAAGACGACAAGACTCACCCTATCCCCGATTTGACGGGTTATATCACTGAAGGACAAATTATTTTGTCGAGGGAATTATATAAAAAAGGCATAACGCCCCCTATCGATGTTTTGCCGAGCCTTTCCCGCTTAAAAGACAAAGGCATAGGCAAAAACAAAACACGAGAGGACCATGCCGACACGATGAATCAGCTTTTTGCGGCATATGCAAGAGGCAAGGAAGCTAAGGAACTTGCGGCTATTTTAGGCGATGCTGCTTTAAGCAGTACAGATAAAATATTTGCTTCCTTTGCCGTTGAGTTCGAAAACCGTTATGTTTCGCAAGGTTTTGAGACTAATCGCACCATAGAGGAAACTTTGGAGCTGGGTTGGCAATTACTTAAACTGCTGCCGCGCGCCGAGTTAAAGAGAATAAAAGAGGAATATCTCGTTAAGTATTTTGATACAAAATTGTGTGAATAAAAATGGCAAGATTAAACGTAAACCCCACAAGAATGGAGCTTAAACGTCTTAAAGGACGTTTAAAAACCGCTGTCAGAGGACACAAACTATTAAAGGACAAATCGGACGAAATGATAAGGATTTTTTCCGTCCGTCTGAGAGAAAATAAAAAACTCCGCGAAAAAGTCGAGGAGGAGGTTGCCGTTGTATTTAAAAGCTTTGCTTTGGTAAGCGGCACAACTACCGACGCAGTTTTAAACTTGGCTTTTAGTATGCCTTCCACAAAAATCGATGTCGAAACGGGTTATACAAGTATTATGGGGGTGGAAGCGCCTAAACTAAAAGTGACAACGCAAAAGGGCAAGTATGATTACCCCTATTCCTTTACCGCCATTACTAGCGAAGCCGATTACGGCATAAAGAAAGTAAATGAGTTGATAGAAAAGCTGCTGAGTTTAGCCGAGATAGAAAAATCTAATCGTATGCTTGCCGCAGAGATCGAAAAAAATAAAAGACGTGTCAATGCTTTAGAGTATATTATGATACCGCAGTTGAAGGAAACCATAAAGTATATTGCAATTAAGCTTGACGAAAACGAACGCAGCAATATAGCGCGTATGATGAAGGTCAAATCCCTAATAACTCAGGAATAAATTTTAGGCTGTCTCAAATAGAGGCAGCTCTTTTTAGCTGTAAATTCTACAAAGAAGAAATAATTGGTTGTTTGGAGGATGAAAATGAAAAAATATAAAATGATATGCTTAATCCCATTGTATGGCCCGATAATTGCCTTCTTTATGATAGATTATAAACTAAAAAAAGAAGGAAAAATCACCAATAAAACGACATTTTTATACTTATGTTTAATGGCTTTTTTGGGGGGTATTGGTATGCTCGCAGGTGGGCTTTGTGCAAAATTATTACACATTGAATGGGAGCAGAATCTTTTTAATCTCGGTGGGTTTATAAGTTTTGTCATAGTGTGGATATTATTAATTATACCAGTAATGCATTACCCAAAAAAAATATAGCATATACGTAAATTTTTGGATAGGGCTGTCGTAAAATTAAAGATACAACAGCCCTTCGGCGTAGTAGGTATGCAATACTTAGACAGTTACTATTACTTCATCAAAAACGAGTTTGGCAATATCTTAAAGATTAAAAACGCAAGTCATACATTGGTTGCAGAGTACGAATACGACGCTTGGGGAAATTGTACCATACTCACTAACGTCAGCAATATGGCGACAATTAACCCCTTCCGTTATCGTGGATATTACACTGACAACGAAACAGGCTTTTGCAATTTGCAGACTCGCTACTATGACTTTGCCGTTCGTAGGTGGTCTTTTGCCCATGCATAATACCTGTCTTTGTATAAACAGAAGGAGTATTTAGATGAATAAAAATAGAAAATCAAAAAGAATAATTGTTACCGTTTTAATAATACTTTGCGTGTTTTTATTTGCGTTGCCATTTATTGCATTTGTTGTGCCAACATTTGACGAACCAATTTCCCTCTTGAATACCACGGAATTTATAGCAACCGTAGAGAGAATCGAACTCAAAACGTCGGGACCAAAGCAATCCGGCATAATCTACACCAAAGAATATGGAAATACAAAGATAGGAATACAAATTTTTGACACTGAAATAAATCTTGAAAATTTTAAAACTCTAAAAAAAGGTGATATCATTTCTTTTAGAGTTGAAAATACATGGGTTGAGCATTTTGATAGCATGATGTTTATTTCTGCTGTGGAAATGTATTCTAACGGTAAAGAGATTATTGCTTTGGAAAGCGTAGTAAAAAAAAGAGAAGATTCTATTAGAAACATACAAATAACATCGATGGTGTTTGAAGCGATTTTCTTAGCGGTAATTGTAATATGCGCTTTCAAATTAAAGAATACAAAATGATTATAAAATGGGACAATGGAGCACTAACACTTGGGTTCTCATTAGATTGGGGAATAAAGGTTACTATAAGGTTTTGGTAAATACATGAAAAAACAAATTATTTCTTATAAACTACAAAATTTCTTAGCAATGATTCCAATTTTTGGAGTAGTTGTTGTTTGGTTAATTGCTTGGTTTAATATATACAGAACAACTAAAAATAGATTATATGTTTTTCTACATTATTTAATTTGGTTGATACCCATGATAATTGTAGGGTTGGCAGTATACGTAATTTGTTTTTATTTTATACGCAACATTAATGACTTGACTATAAAAAAAATTTTGTTTTTAATCATGAGTTATTTTGCTTGTTTGATTATGGCACTATCTGCTTTAGGCGTTGAAAAAGGCATAATAGAAAGATATAATAAAAAACAACGATAAATATAAGCGAAAATAATTATAGGACAAAAATTGCAACGGCAATGGCACTGAGCCCTATTCCAGGCGGAAGAGTGATAGCAGCATTTTCGTTACTAATTGATTGGCTATTCTAACTGATTATGATATTATTTATTGAGTGATGGTAAAGGAGAAATTATGGATAAACCAAAAATATTTTATGAAGATAATAAAGTTGGGAAAAAACGTTTAACAATTTTTGCAGCAGTGTTATCTATGTGGGATGTTATGTGGACTTTAGGTCTAATTTTTTCCTTTGTTATACCGATGCCCGAAGGTTTTTCGCAAAATAACTTTCAAGATAATTTAGTGGATAATATTGTTATAATTGTGTTCATTGTATTGCTATTGGCAGTCGTAATTGCATTGTTTATTTATCGGGCAAAATCGCAAAGGTTTAAATATGCGCTGACTATCACTGAGGATGAGTTGAAATTTGCTGTGCCGATTAATGGAAAATATAAGTTTATGTCAAAAGAATTTGTTTCTTATGAGATAGTTGATAAATTAAACAAATATGCAACAATCAAACTGGTATTTACGCAAGATGTTGAAATTGTAATAAGAACTCGCCTATATGACGAATTAAAAACGGCACTTGATTATCTAATTAAGATCAATTCAAAAAGGCAACAAACGTGGTAAGCAACAAATAGCATTTGACTAAGCCCCGCTTTGAGTAATTTATTTTTATTTTATACGCAACATTAATGACTTGACTATGAAAATAGTTTTGTCACTAATCTTGAGTTATTTTGCTTGTTTGATTTAAGCACTATCTGCTTTAGGCGTTGAAAAAGGCATAATAGAAAGATATAATAAAAACAACGATAAATATAAGCGAAAATAATTATAGGACAAAAATTGCAGCGGCTGAGGAACGTCGCTTTTCTAAATTTGAGGAGAAATCACAAAATGGATAATTGACTTCTTTGAGTCTTTCTCTCATAATTGATATAGGTGGATAATGGATATTTCAAATATTGATGCTTCATTAGAATATGGTAGATTTTTTACTGGGGGTTGGGTAAAGTTTATGTATTTTTCATTAATCGTGGCTTCACTTTTACCGTTAATAACTATTTTTATGATTGTCATAACCTTAACCATTGGTATGAATTGGGATAACGATATGATTATTGCGTTGATTGGTTGCAACATATTCGGAATACCTCTCGCAGTTGTGTTTATTTATTTTATTGTTCGAAATGATAAGCTAAAGAAAAAAATAACCTCTTATGTAGAAGATGCAATTGAGATAAAAGCCGCTTCAAATACTATCGACAGGATTTGTACTTTAGGACAATTTTTTGATGGAGTGAAAATCCAAATTAGCTTTGTAATTGATAAAAAACGATATGTACGCACCAGCGGAACTACTGAAAATGAGAAGAAATTGCGAAATGGTTATCATAAGATATTTTCAAGATACACTGACCGTGAAATAAATATTTTATATTCACCAAAACATGATCAAGTACTTATTTTAAAGGATGTTGCAAGAATAAGAGCACTATGATATTAAATATTATCTGTCCAACAACATTTATCATAAAACTAATAAATTTTCCCGTCAAATGAGGGTTTTTTTATATTTTTTTATGCTATCGCATTATTGTAAGAGACAATCGTAATAAATTTAATCTTCGCTGCTGATACGCTCTATTATGAGTTTACGCTGCGGCGGCGGATTTTCGCCGAAAGTCAGCGAGTCAAGATATATTGTCTTTGCGTGTTCGATTTTAGAATTATCATTATAATAAAACTTTGCCAAAACCTCACCCTTGGTGACGTAATCGCCTGTCTTTTTGCATATGTAAATGCCCGACAGATAATCAATTTTGTCATTTTTCTTAACCCTTCCGGCACCCAGTAACAAGCTGGCAGTGCCTATTTTTTCGGAATCCATTTTTATAAGATAGCCGTTTTTGTCGGCAACCAACTCCTCATCATATGCTGCGGAGGGAAAAATATCAGTATCAAAAATGGCTGCGGTGTTAGCCCCATGTGCACTCACCATATTTACAAAAGTTTTTAAGGCGCTGCCGTCATACAAAGCCTGCCGCGCTTTTTGTTCGCATTGCTGGCGACTTCCCATTCCGCCTAGATATAACATCTCTGACGCAAGACAAATTGATAATTCCTCCAGATCTTTTTCGCCCCGTCCGTGAAGAGTATTTATGGCTTCGACAACTTCGAGAGAGTTTCCGACGGCTTTTGCTAAAGGTGTATCCATATCGGTTAAAAAAGCCGTGACCTTTCGCCCTGCGCCTTTACCGATTGTCACCATTTGTTGTGCAAGCTTTTTTGCGTAATCATAATTTTTATTAAAGCTGCCGCTGCCAACTTTGACGTCAAGCACAATTGCGTCGGCGCCTGCCGCAATTTTTTTACTCATAATGCTGCTGACAATAAGCGGCATGCTGTCTATTGTGGCAGTAACGTCACGCAAAGCGTACATTTTTTTGTCGGCAGGATTTAAGTCTCCTGATTGACTTATTACGCTTGCGCCTACGGTATTTACGATATCGATAAATTTTTGTTTTTCTATATCAGTATTATATCCCTGAATGGATTCGAGCTTGTCAATTGTGCCGCCTGTGTGACCCAAACCCCTTCCGCTCATTTTAGCAACCTTTACGCCGCAAGCGGCAACAATAGGCACTACAACAAGCGTCGATTTATCTCCTACGCCGCCTGTGCTGTGTTTATCGACTTTTACGCCATTTATCGCCGATAAATCCACCATTTCGCCGCTGTTTGCCATGCTTAAAGTGAGGTCAACCGTTTCCTCCTCCGTCATACCTTTTATGCAAATCGCCATCAACAGTGCCGAGATTTGATAATCGGGAATAGTGCCGTCAACTACCCCGTCTACAAAAAACTGTATCTGTGCTTTTGTCAAAGCCTTTCCGTCCCGTTTGTCGCGTAAAATATCAAACATCCTCATAAGAAACCCCTT
>CALGIK010000219.1 GCA_937915515.1 uncultured Clostridia bacterium | reverse complement strand
GGGTGGAGTGTGCGTCCCGTCCCGCCGCCGCTGGCTACGCTAAAATACTTTTTGTTGTGCTCTATGCACCATTTTTTATACGTCCCTGCTACAGGGTGCTGAAAACGTGTGGGATTGGTGCTGTTGCCCGTTATGCTTGTGTCGACGCCTTCGTGTATCATAATAGCCATGCCTTCGTTAACGTCGTTAGCGCCGTAACAGCGTATTTTTGCTCTTTCGCCGCTGCCGAAGGATTTTTCTTCCAAAATTTTTAGTTCGCCAGTATAAAAATCATATTGGGTTTTTACGTAAGTAAAGCCGTTTATGCGGCTGATTATATACGCAGCATCTTTACCCAGTCCGTTTAAAATAACTTTTAGAGGGATTTTGCGCACTTTATTTGCCGCTCTTGCAATGCCGATAGCGCCTTCCGCTGCGGCAAAACTTTCGTGTCCGGCTAAAAACGCAAAGCATTTTGTGTTGTCGTCAAGCAGCATCGCCGCTAAATTACCGTGACCTATGCCCACTTGTCTTTGCTCTGCCACACTGCCGGGTACGCAAAAAGCTTGTAAACCCTTACCGATAAATTGAGCCGCTTCACTTGCGTTGTGCGCGCCTTGTTTAATGGCGATGGCAGTACCTAAGGTATACCCCCAAACGGCGTTATCAAAAGCAATAGGCTGAATTTCTCTTACCTTTTTTTCTACATCTATGCCTTTGTCAAAACACATCTGCTTAGCTTCTTCCAGACTGCATATGCCAAATTTTGCTATTTCTGCGTTGATTTTATCAATCCTGCGCTCATATCCTTCAAATCTAACCGTCATACATCCCCCTTAGCTTTTACGCGGAACAATATACTCATCCGCTTCATTAAATCTACCGTAATGGTTGGTCGCTTTACTAAGCGCTTCTTTGCCTTCCATACCCTCGGTAATATATTGCATAAGCTTGCTTAAATTAACATATTCGTAGCCTATCACTTCACCCTCTTTAAGCGCCATTCTTGTAACATAACCTTCCGTCATTTCTAAATAACGTACGCCTTTGGTGTCGGTACTGTACATAGTGCCAATTTGACTGCGCAAACCTTTGCCTAAATCCTCTAAACCGCCGCCGATAGGCAACCCTGAGTCCGAAAAAGCCGATTGGCTCCTGCCGTAAACAATCTGCTTAAACAATTCCCTCATAGCGACGTTAATTGCATCACATACCAAATCGGTATTAAGCGCCTCTAAAAGCGTTTTCCCGGGTAAAATTTCCGCAGCCATAGCAGCCGAATGCGTCATACCGCTGCAACCTATTGTCTCAATAAGAGCTTCCTTAATAATACCCTCCTTGATATTAAGCGTAAGCTTACATGCTCCTTGCTGCGGCGCACATCCGCCTACACCGTGCGTGAGTCCGCTTATGTCCTTAATCTCTTTTGCGTAAACCCACTTACCCTCTTCGGGTATTGGCGACGGTCCGTGATCGCAGCCTTTTTTTACGCAACACATTTGCTCAACTTCATGCGAATATTGCATATATTTCTCCTTTACATTAATCTCAATATTAGTTTTTTTATTATAGACTATTTTAACACAAAAACTATCATTTTCAAAATAAATTTGTAGATAAAATATTATCAATTAAAAACATTAATCAAATTTTTGTCTTAATTATCGAATAAGTGTTATAATAATCTCATGAAAGCAGACTTACACATACACAGTAATTTTTCGGACGGGGATTATACGCCTGAAGCAATAGCCGAAAAATGTTCTCTTAAAGGATTGGATATTATTTCTCTTACCGACCATGACAGCATCAATGGTGTCTGCCAAATTAAAGAGCAGGGCAAAAAATATAATATAAAAGTATTGTCGGGAGTAGAGCTGTCTGCATTTGAAGGTGAAACAGAAACTCATATATTAGCTTACGGTTTTGATTATGCTGACCCTTCCTTAAATAAAAAACTCATAAAGGTCCAACAGTTAAGAGAAATCCGAAACTACAAAATAATCGATAAACTAAAAACCTTAGGCATCATAATTAGCTACGAACAATTAAAACAAAAATACAAAGGTGAAATAATCGGACGCAGTCATATTGCCCGTCAAATGGTAAATATGGGTTTTTCCTTCTCTGTACCCGATGCATTTGAAACTTATTTGTCTGCAGGCGGTTTAGCTTATGTAAACAGTCAGCGTTTAACGGTAGAAGAAGCTATAAGTTTAGCGCTTGACCACAATGCAATTCCCGTTTTGGCGCATCCCGCAAAATTGTCTTTAAATAGTTTAGATTGCGAAAAATTTATAAATAGGCTCTTTTGTATGGGCTTAAAGGGAATAGAAGCCGAGTATTTTTCTCATACTAAATCAGAGCGCGAATTCTTTAACTTTCTTGCCGATAAATACAAGTTATATGTATTCGGCGGCAGTGATTTTCATAGTGAAAGTTATGGCATAGGTTTGGGTGAATTTTATTCCCCAAATAACGATACTATGCAATTACTTATCAGTCTTACGGAAAAATAAAATGAAAAAAATAGTATTTTTAATTGCGCTCGTATTGTTTACGGGCGTTTTTTATTTGAGTTACAGCAATACCTTTGCATCAACCGCGTTAAAGCCGTGGGACGTTACTATTGAATTTATTTATGATAACAACAAGATTCATTATGTCTTAAGCAAAAATATTAATTTGTTAACTAAAGATGATATACAAAAACGGCAAATATATTGCGGCGCAAAAATAAAAGCCGCATGGATAGAAGCGCAAAAGGAAAACGATATTCCCTATTTTTTGTCGCTATGCTATCTTTTCCCCGGATTAGAAAATTTCATTCAAAAAATACAAAAAAAGATTGATACCCCTCCCTTAGACGCAAAAATTGTTTTTCATCCAAATTCCATGCCAAGGTTTACCTACAGTGCAGATACAATAGGCCGTCAAACAGATATTGAGTCACTGTCACGAATGCTCGTAAGCGCCCTTAAAACGGGCAGTTTTACACTTTCCGTATTTGTTCCCGTCCTAAATTTGCAACCTAAGTTTACGCTTGAAGAAGCCAAAAACACCACCATATTAAGATCTTCTTTTGAAACTGACTGTTCTAGCAGCACGTTTAACCGACAAGCCAATATTGCTTTAGCATTATCTTTTTTTAACGGGTTAATTGTTCCGCCTAAAACAGAAGTCAGCTTTAACAATACAGTAGGACACCGTACCGCAGAAAGAGGTTTTAAAACAGCTAAAATATTGTCTGACGGCAAGTATATAGAGGGCGTAGGCGGCGGGGTATGCCAAGCCAGCACAACTCTTTTTAATGCACTTGTTTTGGCTGACGTTCAGATAACCAAATTATGTCAGCATTCATCCAAGAGCAGTTATATCGAACCGAGTTTTGACGCAATGGTAAACAGCGGCTCAGGGGACTTAGGATTTGTTAATAATACTGAGAGAGCACTGTATTTTGCCGCAGGCTGCATAAACGGAAGGGCAAAGGTAGAAATTTACGGCATTCCTAATGAATACAAAATTGTCCGCCGAAGCGTGATTAAGCAAGTGACCCCTTATAAAACGTATACAATACAGGATTACGAAGGAAAATACTCCGACAAGGTGCTTTATGTCGACCAACGCTATGTGCTCCAACACGGTGCGGAAGGTACAAAAAGTGAAGGGTATCTAGATTATTATAAAGACGGCGTACTTGTTTTTTCACGTTTTTACCGTAAAAATGAATACCGCCCTATAGACGAGATTGACGTAGTAGGCGTTAAGAAGCGTCCCAAAGAACCTAACTCTATACCTCAAATACCCATTACCTCTAAATAAGGTGTCACGGTATTAATTTTATCTGAAAGACAGTAGCAATAATTACAAAAAAAATATTGAAACAAGTAATATTATTGCTTTTTATAAACTTTATTGTTAAAATAACATTATTATGGATAAAGTAATACTTGTGCCCGCAACAGAATACGAGCAGGATAAAATAGATGCCGCTGTCAAAGAGATTTTTGAGCGTTTAGGCGGCGCAGCTAAAATTGTAGGTCAAAACAAAAATGTTTTTTTAAAGGTTAATTTAGTACGGGAAATGTCTCCCGACAAATGCGGCACCACTCATCCCAGTATTGTTGCCGCCGTAGCGAAAATTTTGATTAAAGAATGTAACTGCTCCGTAACGGTAGGCGACAGCAGCGGCGCAGCATATACCGCATCAACTATGAACAGTATTTACAAAACTTGCGGAATGGCGGCGGCTTGTTTATCTTCGGGCGCTGTTTTAAACCAAAATTTTGAAAGTTCCGTAAAAAGCATAAACGGCAAAGTTGTAAAACACCTCGAAATTATTGACGCTTTTACTTCTGCCGATGTGGTAATAAATATTGGCAAGCTTAAAACGCATAGTTTTACGGGGTATACCGGCACTGTCAAAAACCTATACGGACTGATTCCCGGATTGGTTAAAGCACAAACGCACAGCTTATATCCCGAACTTGATGAATTTGTCGATTGTTTAATTGATATTGAGCAATATGCCGCGCCAAAAATAGTTTTGCATTTATTGGACGCCGTTATCGGCATGGAAGGCAACGGTCCGACAAACGGACAGCCAAGGCTTATAGGCAAGGTTATAGGCGGCAAAAATCCTTATTTGGTCGATGCTGTAGGCGTAAGCTTGTTTGCTTCTCCGTGGGATATGCCTATTTTATTAAAAGCTAATGAGAGAGGGCTAATTAGTAAAGATTTTTCCGAAACGGACTTTGATTTTAAAAGTTTAAAAAACTTTTACATAAACGATTTCAAAACAGTCAAAATAATAAATACAAATTTTACACACACGGGGCTATTAAAACGTTTTTTAAAAAAGGAATGGGTCACCCAACGTCCCGTTATAAACAGCAAAATATGTAAAGGCTGCGGAAAATGTTTCGCTCACTGTCCCAAAACCGCAATAATAATGCGGGGCGAAAATGCGCCCAAAAAAGCGTATATTAATCCTAAGCTATGCATAAGATGTTATTGTTGTCAGGAACTTTGCCCTTTTAACGCAGTTAAGTTGACCAAGCCTGTTTTATACCGCATAATTCGCCTTTTTAACGGGGGCG
>CALGIK010000218.1 GCA_937915515.1 uncultured Clostridia bacterium | reverse complement strand
GGCAATGACGCCTACGGCTTCGCCCAAATCGACTTTTTTGCCTGTCGCCATATTTTTGCCGTAACATTTGCTGCAAACGCCTTGCTTGCTCTTGCAGGACAAAACACTTCTGACGTGTATTTTTGTTATCCCAGCTTTTACTATTTTTACCGCATCGTCGTCACTAATAATAGCATCTGCGGCTACTATAATTTCGCCCGTAACGGGATTTATGACATCGTCGACGGTAAACCTGCCGGCAATTCTGTCTTCAAGTTTTTCGATAACTTCGCCTTCGGTAGAACCTAACAGTGCAGTGACATATATACCTTGTTTGTCGCCGCAGTCTTCTTCACGGATAATCACATCGTGAGATACGTCGACAAGACGGCGGGTAAGATAACCCGAGTCGGCGGTTTTTAAAGCCGTGTCAGCAAGACCTTTGCGTCCGCCGTGAGAAGAAATAAAATATTCAAGAACAGTAAGCCCCTCTCTGAAACTTGCTTTTACGGGCAACTCCAAAGTTTTGCCCGACGGATCTGTCATAAGTCCGCGCATGCCCGAAAGCTGCCGTATCTGCGACATACTTCCTCTTGCGCCCGAGTCTGCCATCATCCATATAGGATTAAATTTGTCCAAAGTTTTTTCGAGAGCGGAAGTAACTTTATCGGTAGTCTCCTTCCAAATGTTGACTACTTGCTTATAACGTTCTTCGTCCGTTAAAATACCTTCGTTAAACATTTCTTGAATACCGTTTCCGCCGAATACCCTGTTGTTTGCCTGAGCAAGATATTCCTTCTTTTCCGCAGGAATATGCATATCAAAAACGCTTGCCGTAAGTCCGCAAATTGTGCTGTATTTGTAACCTAATGCTTTTATCCTGTCAAGCATTTCGGCGGTGGTCGCCGCTCCGTTAACTTTAAAGCATCTTTCGACTATTTTTTTGAGCGTGCCCTTTTTGACTATGCAGTTAAATTCTAGCTTAATTTGGTCTTCGGGTTTTTCCCTATTGATAAAACCAAGGTTTTGAGGAATAGCTCCGTTAAATATTATTCTGCCGACAGTCGTACGTATTAAGCCGCTTATTGTTGAATCGTCATCGGCTGTTTTGGTTATACGCACGTTTATTATACTTTCAAGCTCTATATCTCCTGCGTTATAAGCTAATATAGCTTCCTCCGGGGAAGAAAAACTTTTGCCGATATAATCAGCGTAACCTTTAGCATAAAGCTCGCTG